>JAISZF010000165.1 GCA_031269415.1 Clostridiales bacterium | reverse complement strand
ATATCGTATAAAGCGATATCCTTATATTGAAGCCCCATAATCGCGGCCACGGAATCCCTCAGCCCAAAAGCCGTTAACAGCAGCGCTGTGCAGCCGGATATGCCGGTTATGGTCATATAAAACCGCTTCTTATATCTGAAGATATTGCGTAATGTTACTTTTTGCGTGAACGTGAGGCGTTTCCACAAAGCCCCTATCCGTTCCAGCAGGATCTTGCGCGTGGCTTTAGGCGCTTTTGGCCGCATAAGCCCCGCCGGCGTTTCACTCAGTTCTCTCATACAGGACGACGCGGCGGCGGTTACGGTGCAGAACAGCGCCAGGCCAACGCCAATCACCCAATACGGCGCGCTGATGGGGGTTAAAGCCAATGGCAGGGTATAGAGCATTCCATAGGCTTGGATAATAACCGAAGGCAGCAGCTTCATACCGAAATATCCGCCCGCGAGCCCGCCGATCATAGTGGGTGCGGCCGCGTAAAAGACATATTTATAGATGATCCTTCGATTGCTGTACCCCAATGATTTCAGCGTCCCGATTTCCGTGCGGCGTTCCTCCACAAGACGCGTCATGGTGGTAAGGCTTACAAGGGCGGCGACCAGGAAGAACACCATAGGGAACACTCGGCCAATAGCCGTCACCTTATCCGTGTCCTGACTGAAACTCGCGTACCCCGGATTAGAGTCCCTGTCCAGCACATACCATTCCGGCATGTCCAAATCGTCGAGTTCTTTCTGCGCTTGATCTATCTCATCACGCGCCGCGTCGAGTTCTTTCGATACCCTCAGGCGCGACTGAGCCAGTTCCGACCGCGAGATGTCCAATTGCCGCCGCCCGTTGGATATCTCCAACGCTCCGGAAAATAGATCGTTCTGAGCGGCAAGCAGGGTTTCACGGCTTTCCCTAATTGTCAGCAGATTATTTTGCAGGCTCCTTTTCGTGCCGAGGAGTTCCTCGCGCGTTTCGCTGATAGTCTTTTTCCCCGCATCTATCTCCGCCATAGACGCGTCCAGGAACTCATACCCGGCGGCGACGCTCGCCTTCGCGGCGTCCAGTTCGGCCTTCATCCGCTGATTTTCAGGATCGCTCATGTCCAGCAAGGCGATCGTCTGGGAACGCATGGTGAGCAGTGCCGACTGGCTGTCCAATTCGCCGCGCTGTTCAGTGACGCTTCGTTCACTCTGTTTCAATTCCAATTCTTGAGCGTTCAGATTAATTTCAGCGGTGTTTATATCCCTCAGACCCGATTGAACCTGTGACTCACTGGCGTCTAATTCCCGCAGGCTTTCATTTATCGCCGTCTGCTGTTGGGGCATATCGTAATCGGAGCTGTCCAGTTCCGAAAAGTTTTCGTCTATTTGCCGCTGGCCTTCGTCGAGTTCCTGATTCGCTTGGGCTTCCTGGGTTTCCAGCCGCGTCCGCGCCAGGGCCAGGCTGTTGTACGCGGTGTCCGTCATCTCCTGATAACGCTTTTCTACGCGTATATCGGCCAAATCCTCAATATCATCGACCGCTCTGTCCACAAGATCTTGATACGCGTCCTCGAAACACATAAGGCTTTTCGCGCCGTTCAGGACCACAAACGCCTCGCTGTATATAGTTTGTAAAAAATTCCCCGAATCTATATAGATATAATAATCCACGGAACCGTCTCCGATGGAACTGGAACCGCGTTCCCTCGATATGTAATACGGCGAGTGCGCGACGCCCACGATCTGGAATGTGTCGGTCCGCAGGCTTACCCGTATATCCGTGTCTTTCCCGCTGGTGAGCCTGAAACTGTCACCCGGTTTCAAGCCAAGAAAGTCCTGCTCCACAACGGCCTCGCCCGGTTTTTCGGGCATTCTGCCGGAAATCAGCAGTGGTTTGTTAACGGATTCAACGCTGTGTACCTTTGCGGTATAGGCGACGCCGTCTCTCGAGGCCATCGCGTCTATATTGTGAGACGGATAAACCGCGGACACATTTTGAATCCCACGTATGGCTTTAATGTCGTCGTCAGTCAGCCCATATGTGCAGATAACGCGAATGTCCATCAATTCCCGCGAGTCAAAATAGTCGTCGCCGGTCAATTTCATGTCGACGCCAGTCGCGCCCAACCCGGTAAAAAATGAGACGCCCAGGGCCACAATGATCAATATGCCCATAAACCGGCCCAAGGTGTGCCTTATTTCACGGTAAACATCCTTGCGCAGGGCTTGTTTCAACTGGCCGCCTCCTTTACTCTACCATTCGATATTCTCCACAGGGATTATCTCAGTATTCACCGACATTTCCGACACGCGCCCGTTCTTCATCTTTATTATGCGATCCGCCATAGGGGCTATAGCCAAATTGTGCGTGATAACCACGACGGTCATGCCCTCTTTGCGGCAGGTATCCTGAAGCAGCTTCAAAACCTCTTTGCCTGTCATATAGTCCAGCGCGCCGGTCGGCTCGTCACACAGCAATAATTTTGGGTTTTTAGCTAAAGCCCGCGCGATGGAAACGCGCTGCTGCTCGCCGCCCGACAACTGGGAAGGGAAGTTGTTCATGCGCTCGCTCAGGCCGACGTGCGCCATTACCTCTGCGGGGTCCAGCGGTTTCCGGCATATCTGCGTGGCTAACTCCACATTTTCTATCGCCGTCAGGTTGTGCATGAGGTTATAGAACTGAAACACAAAGCCTATATCGTAACGCCGGTAGGTAATGAGCTGTTTGCGCCCGTACTCATGCACATTCTGGCCGTCCACAATCACGCGGCCGCCGTCGCAGGTATCCATGCCTCCAAGTATATTCAACACCGTGGATTTGCCCGCGCCGCTCGCGCCGACAATCACGCAGAATGCGCCCTTCTCTATGTCAAAGGATACGTCGTCGAGCGCGGTGACGACGACCTCCCCCATGTGATACCTCTTATTTACGCGTTCTAAACTCACAAAACCGGCCATAGAGCAATCCTTTCAGCCTTTCGCGTTCTTCAGGAACAGATCTGTAAGCGCCGCCGCCGCGCCGTCGTTGTCATTGGTTTCCGTTACATAGTCCGCGACGGCCTTTACGTGTTCGCGCGCGTTGCCCATCGCCACGCCCACGCCGGCGGCCTCCAGCATGTCTAAATCGTTGTCGTCGTCGCCTATCGCCACGACTTCGCCGGGAGCGATATTGAAATGACGGCACAGAATACGCAGCCCCTCCGCTTTCCCGACGCCCTTAGCCGTAATGAAGAATTGATTCCCCCACATCATACGCGTATGGATCTCTTTGTT
>JAISZF010000161.1 GCA_031269415.1 Clostridiales bacterium | reverse complement strand
AGAAACAGAGATAAGGCATAGTATAGATCAGCGGACGACCGAGCGGATCGATAAGCTGTATGAGGACGCGCGCCAGGAATCATTCAGGAAAATCGCGGAGATAAAGCAAAAGTCCAAGGAGTCTATAGCCGCGCTGATGGAACTGTATAAGCAAAACCGCTCGCGATGGGAGTCGGATATTGTTAATCAAATTATAGGGCAGTGATGGAATGGACTATAGCGGTATAAACGCGAAGATAAAGGCGATGCGCGGTAATCTGCTGAACACCGGGGATTACGCGCGCCTCTGCCAGGCCGATTCCGTTGACTCCGCGGCCAGGACGCTGAGCGAATACCCGGCGTACCGAGCCGCTATGTCGCGGGCGCTGAACGCGGAAATCCACCGCGATATTGTGGAGCAGAAGATCCTGTTGTCTCTGTCGGACGATTTCAAAAGGATCTATAATTTCATCAGCGACTTCAGTATCAGGAAGTATATGAACGCTTATTTCTTAAGCTTTGAGTTGGGCATAATAAAAACGCTGCTGTGCATGGTCTATGATGAACGCGATATAAATTATTCGGTTCCCGAACTCAATCTCCTGATTGGCTCGGAACTCAGGATTGATACGGCTTCACTCAAAGCGTCCAAAAATCCGGAGGAATTCATACGCAATCTGCGAGGCGCGGGATTTTACAGTATGTTAACAGACGCGTTCACTTCGCGATCCTCACTGTTTGATATCGAGATGCAGTTGGATTTGTATTACTATATGAATCTATGGAAGCGTCAGAGGCAGTACCTGGACACAAAAAACCGTAGATTGATGGAACGTATCAGCGGATCAGAGATCGATCTGCGCAATATCATGTGGGTATACAGGCTGAAAAAGTATTATAACTTGGATAATTCGCGCATTTACGCCTACCTGATACCCATCAGCTATCGATTGCCGCGCGCGCGGTTAATGCGTATGGTACAATGCCCGTCTGTTGACGCGCTGATCGCCGAGATAGAAAGTTCGCCATACGGAGCGGTATTCGACGATTTTTCCGGCTTAGAGAGATCCTATTACAAGCGAATGTCAAAGATGTACAGCTTCGCTTCCATGACGAGCACTCAGTCTTTGGCGTATACCACCGGCTTTGTCTATCTTAAGGAACTTGAACTCAAAAACTTGATCTCTCTGCTTGAAGGCGTACGATACAAGCTGAAGCCCGGCGACATAATGAGTTATCTCAATCTCCCCAGAGAAGCGGAGGCGCGGTGATGGTTGAACGAATGATGTATATCAATCTCATGGGGCGTATGGAAGACTTAGACCGCGTAATAGAACGATACGTGGTCAAATATGATATACAATTGGAATACGCGCCAAGGGATATGGCTGAGGCGGAAGGCCTGACTCCATTGCCCGGTCAGAATCCTTACGCGTCCGCGAAGCAAAAGGCAGATCAACTGCGCAGAATAACCGGGCTGCCCTGGAAAAAACCCGGAGCGATGAAGGGGGAAGACGCCGCCTCGATACTCGACGCCGCCGCGCGAGCCTATGAGGAACGGGACGCGCGTTTTAAAGCCCTGGAAATAAAGAAACACTCCTTAGAAGAATACAAAAAGTCGCTTGAGCCATTCGCGGGGTTGAATTTTGATTTAGAAAAGCTTAAAGCGTTCGACTTGATCACATGTACATTTGGCAAAATGCCTGTCAGCAATTTCAGGCAACTGGAAGCGTTTTTATATGACGATCCGGAAATCCTGTTTGTACAGGCCGAACGCGACAAGGAATATATGTGGGGCATGTACGCCACGCCCCTTATACTCAAGGAGAAAAACGACTCCATTTTTACGTCCCTGCACTTTGAGCGGATTAATCTGCTGGATAATGAAAGCGGCGAAACCTTTTCCGGTTCGCCGGAACAAGTAATAGAGCGGATTGACGAACGTCTGAGCTCAATATTGGAGGAAATGAACAGCCTGATTGTGCAGATCCACGATCATTCATCCGAGGATTATGACCGTTTGGCTGAAGCGGCCGCAAAAGCAAATGAGCTGTTCTACGTCTATGAAACCAGAAAATTCGCGATGAAAACCCCCAAGGATTTTTTTGTGTTTGTCGGCTGGATGGCGGAAACAGACGGCAAGGCGTTTCAAAAAGACATTGCTGACGACAGCGGGGTAATCTTTATCACCGACAGCGACAAGGTTCCGCCCGCCGGTTTGCCGCCGACACGTTTGAAAAACCCGCCGCTGATCCGCAATTTTGAGTTCTTTACGGCAATGTACGGTATGCCGGGTTACGGTGAATTGGATCCTACGGTTTTTCTGGCGATAACCTATACCCTGCTCTTCGGGTTTATGTTCGGGGATTTGGGGCAGGGGGCCGTGTTCGTCCTGCTGGGTTTATTTTTATACAAGAAAAGGGGGATGGCGTTAGGCGCGATAATTTCGATTATAGGGTGTTCCAGTATGCTGTTCGGCGCTCTGTACGGCAGCGTGTTCGGTTTCGAGGATTGGATAGACGCGCTTTGGCGCAGGCCGGCCGATGATATCAACTCTACGCTGTTCGTGGCGGTCGGCATAGGCGTATTCCTGATTCTCGCGGCTATGGTTCTGAATATTCTTAACTCGGTGAGGCAAAAAAACTGGGGCAAACTGATATTCAGTCCGAACGGCTTGGCCGGTTTCGTTTTCTACGGCGCTGTCATAGCCATTGTGTTACTGTACATGAACGGCAATATATCGGCCGCCATAACGCTGGGCGCGGTATTCGCGGTTATCCCGCTGATACTCATTGCTTTCAGGGAACCTCTGACGATGCTGATGGAGAAAAAAAAATCAGGTAGGCATGAGTCTATACCTATGTATATTCTGGAGATCATTATTGAGTTATTTGAGGTATTGCTCACATTCTTCACAAATACAGTATCGTTTGTGCGCGTGGGCGCGTTCGCGCTGAGCCACGCGGGAATGATGGGCGTGGTTATGCTGCTGGCCCGTTCCGCGAACGATAACAGCTATAATATTATCGCGGTGATCTTGGGCAATATTGTAGTTATGGCCCTTGAAGGGCTGGTTGTGGGCATACAGGTTCTGCGGCTGGAATTCTATGAGATGTTTTCCCGCTTCTTCAGCGGCGACGGTCGGGCGTTCCGGTCATATAAAAAGGCCAAATAGGAGGATATCAATGTTTGTTAATGTATTGTTCGCGTTGCTGGCGCTGAGTATTGTTCTGCCGATGGCTCTCTTCTATTTTGGTGAGAGAAAAGCCGGCCGGTTTAAACGGGCACTGGCGGTTAATATTATAGCGTTCTTCGGCATAATGCTGTTCGCGACCGTGTTTCTGTTCTCCGGAAGCGCACAAGCCGCGGAGGAAACCGTTGCCTCGTCCGAGAGGGGCATGGCTTTTCTGGCCGCCGCGTTGGTTACGGGGCTATGCACAATAGGCACGGGAATCGCCACCGGCCAGGCCGCCGCCGCCGCTCTGGGCGCTCTGAGCGAAAATGAGGGGATAATGGGCAAGGCTTTGATATTTGTGTCTCTATGCGAAGGCATAGCCATATATGGGCTATTGATCTCATTTACCATCCTGGGGCGCGTATAGTATGAAGATTTATCTGATAAGCGACAACGTGGACACCCACACCGGAATGAGACTCGTGGGAGTGGACGGCGCGGTGGTTCACACGCGAGACGAACTGAAGGATCAGTTGGATAAAGTAATGGGTGATAAAGAGATAGGCATTGTTCTGATAATGGAGAAATTGTCTAAACAATTTCCGGATATAATAAAGGAAATAAAGCTGACCAGGAACCTGCCGCTTTTGGTGGAGATACCGGATCGGCACGGCACAGGACGCACCAAGGATTTTCTGACGGTATATGTAAGGGAAGCCATCGGTGTCAAACTGGGCTAACGGGAGGCGTTTCACATGAATGTAGAGGAAAAGCTGGCGTTCTTCTCAAAGATAGCCGTTCAGGAGGCGGAACAGGAACGTTCCAAGATTTTGGCCGATATAGACGAGCGAATGAGCAAACTCGTTAAAACAGTTACGGAGGACGCGCAAAGACATGCCGACATACGTCTGCGGGCAGAAGCGTCAAAGATAGAGCAGACCAAGAACAAAGAGATCATCGCGGCGTCCGGGGACTATAAAAAAGCCGTTGTCAATGTCCGGGCTCATCTGCTGGACGAACTGTTTGAGAGCGCGGCGGGTAAAGCGAAGGAATACACGCGCGCGGAAGAGTACAGGGAACGCCTTTTGGAGGATATAAAAAAGCTGGCTGAACGCTTTGGGCGCGTAAAGGTTTATTTAATGGAACGCGACATGCCTATAGCCCGGTCGCTGCCGGGAAACTGCGAGTGCGTGGGCATGAAGGACGATTTTATCGGCGGATTCAAATTGCTCATTACCGAAAGAAACGCAATCGAGGATCATACATACCTCACACGGCTCAAAGCCGCGCGCGCGGATTTCAATGAACTCAAGATTCCCCATACCGCGGACAATGGCAAGGAGGCCGGCAAATGAACGCGCGCGGAGAAGTATTCGGTATTAACGGGCCTGTACTCACAATAATAACACACGGCGACTTCCGCATGTCCGAGATGGTGCTGGTCGGCGAGGAGCGGCTTATCGGCGAGGTTATCGCCATGGATCGGGAACGCGCGGTTATCCAGGTGTTTGAGGATACGGTCGGCCTTAAGCCGGGGGCGGAGGTACTGGGAACAGGCGGTCAGCTTTCCGTCACGCTTGGCCCCGGCATCATCGGCAATATCTTTGACGGCATTGAACGCCCGCTTAAATCCCTGGAACGTGACTCAGGCGTTTTTATCAGCCGCGGGGTTCATGTCGACAACCTGGATATGGAAAAGTTATGGGACGTTAAGATATTGGTTAAACCCGGGGATCGGGCGGAACCCGGCTTGGTTGTGGCGGAAACCGCTGAAACGGTTTCCATAGTCAACCGGATAATGATCCCGCCCGGAGTGAACGGGTATTTTAAAACCGTCGCGCCCGGCGGCCGATATAAATTGGCCGACACGATCGCCGTCGTAGCCGCTGATAAGCGGGAGACGCGAGAAACATCGCCGCTGCCCGACGGTGAGGAGCAAGTTGTTCAGGCCGACGAAATCCCTATATCAATGGCGCAG
>JAISZF010000159.1 GCA_031269415.1 Clostridiales bacterium | reverse complement strand
ATGAATTGTGTTCCGCCTACCAATGTCTACCGCTCGCGGTCGGAACGCTGCTTTGCCTGCCGTGAACGTTCAGCCTGTACCTGTTTTTGAGCTTCCGCGATAGTCTCGTCGGGGATGCCTTGTATTTTTAAAAGCTTGACAACAAGAGCGGGATCAATACTCCCGTCCTTAAAAGCGTTCAGCGCGTGCTCCATGTCTCTCTCTGTCTTGCCCTCTGCCTTGCCTTCGGCAACGATCCGCCTTTTTTCAAGCGCGTTAAGCATCTGTTCATACTCCCAGCGGCGATAATCCCGCCGCACTTCCGGCTCTGCCGATACCCGGTCGTGCCGGTCTATGAACTGGGCAAAGCCCGGATTGCTTTTGTAATACTCTTGCAACGTCGCGTCCATATCAACGACCTCCTTCAGCGATTTTTTCTCATCCTGTGCTCTGCACACCGCTGTCAGCCAGCAGTGCAGAGGCTTGCTCAAGTCCGGTTCGGTCTGCCTGAATTTCTTGAGTTCGAGGTTGTGTATCTCGAATTTGTCCGTCGCGCGCTCGCGCGGTTCCTCGCGGTACGTCAGTTTGGCCACCTGATGAAAATTCACGCCGTTCGCCCGGAGGTCGAAATCCAGGATGTTCAGCATGATGACCCTGGGCATCTCGACGATCACGTCTTTTAGCGTAGCGCCGATTCTCGCGCGCGTGGCCAGCGCCTGCCCCGAGTATAGCAATGTCCGCTCAATCGTGCTGGCGAACCGGCTCAGTTGGACTTCCATGATGACAGCCTCGCCGTTGACCGTCACCGCCTCGACATCGGTCCGATAGGCACGTTCGCTCGCATCCGAATGGAGCGACTGAGGCATCAGCGATATGATGTTGCCTATTGGCACGTTCCTGGAGTCCTCAAGCGTCGCGTTCAGCAGTTCTTTCATCGCGATACCGCTGACTTCGGCGTTCTGAAACAGCTTGCTGAAAACAGGATCCGCGAGAGGCGGTGGTGTGATGCGTATATCTAATTCATCCAGTTGTTCTTCGTTCATGGCGCACCCCTTTGCTTCTTCATAATTTTCGTGGCGACAGACTCTGGGCTTCACCGGTATCATCTGGTATCAGAGTACCACAGCCCGCGTTGAAATACAAGCCACGGCCACGGCCACCCGGTCTGACGAAATGGTTCTTTGAACTGAAAATGAATACTGTTTTGATTATATACCTCATCTGTATGCGCTCCCCTTGAGTTGTCGCCATTCGCCAGAAGCTGGCCCCTTCTGTGTAATTCTCTTGAAGCGAAAAAGTGTTGAATAACATCATTTTTTTAATCCTCTTTGTCTATTTTCACGGCAAGGATAAGCAGCCTGCCGTATCGCCTGTATTGGCTCCTGTCGCAGGTGGATAGCGTCAGGATACGCGCGCCGGGTGAAATGTCCGTATCCGCGCCGTGAAAGGAATACGCCGTTATCTTTTCTTGCCATTCCGCAAAAGCCGCGGCGTCGGAAAAGCTTGTTTGCGGGAAGGGAAAGTTTTTATCGCGCACGTCATACATGACCACCGCGAACACCTTCCACCATCCGTGCCGCTCGTATACGGTATCGAACTGGATATACCTGTGCGCGGCGTAGTATTCATATTCCTTGTAGGCAAGCAGCGAACCGAACATATCCTGCCGCCCCTTGCCCATGTTGTGGCCATAGAGGATCGTATTGGTATCAAGCGGGTACATGGTGTTGTCCTTATCCGCGAAAATAGCGCCGGCGCTTGAGTGTTTGCCTTCAAAGGACGTGTCAAGGTACTTTTCGTTGTCCGAAAACCACACCACAGGATAATTGACAACCGTACCGGGTATGGCGATCCAACCCGCAGTATCCGGGTTTTTGAGCGACAGTGCGCCAAAATCCGCTTCCGTGTACGACAATCCCGCCGTTTCCGGCACTGTATCGGGCGGCGAGGCCGTATTGCTGCCGTCTTGTTTAATGAACGTCGTGGTATATGCGCTTTGTATGCCGTCGTATTCGGACATTTCCTTTTGCGCCGCGAGGTATGCGCGGGCATAAAAAAAGCCGCATAACGCGGCCGCCGCAATCAGTACGGCAATCAGGATTCGTATAGCCGTTCTTCGCGTTTTTTTCTTTTTGATTGATGTAGCCCTCCTTTTTTTATACTATTTCAGACAGCGAATGCCGCAAGTAATATGTTTTTGCGTCATTTCCCGCTTCAATTGAACGTTACATATCTGCGCTCCCCTCTTTAGACAAATCAAAAACGCGCCCGGTATGGACGCGTTTCGCATTCCTGAAGCATAGTACCCGCCCAATTTCACTTTACAAACTCATATTCGAACAGCATCGGAGCAATTTCCGCGTTGTAATACGCCATTACCAACTCTTTCAGGCCGTTTAACGCCGTGTGTAACTCCACGTTGTCATAGACGGTCTTATCCGTTGTTTCGTCCTTGTATGAGGTATCCAGTCCGGCGAATATCTGATAGACCCCATACGTCAAAGCGGAATTATAACCATCGCTACGTTCGAATGTTAAATAAATTACACCCTATATAGTTAAAATGCAACAAAATGTCTATATATTGTGCTTTGGATTATCACTTGAATCAACCTTCGATACCTTTTTGTTACCTCCGAAACGCAAGGGTTATTAGAAATAAATTCTATTGTTAAGTAACTTATAATAAAATATTTATTATGTTGCCGTCAAATAAAGAAACGATTGCGGCGGATATGATACTCCAAAATCAGAAAGTGTTTTAGGTTTTGAATATGGCGTTACCTCGCATAGCTTATAAGCAACGGCAGTCTTTTTTCCTTTGTAATACTTACGATAAAAATTATAGGTTATTCCGGCAAAAGCCTTTGTCAAGTGCCAAACCTCCAATACGTCGCCGACTATAACCTCTTCTACTGTGGCTTCCGCCACTATCTGCATAACAGGAGCAGTAGAATAAATAACGATTTGGTCAACATCAGTTTTGCATTTCACTTTGCGAAATTCCACTTTTTTATTTCCTTGAAGTATGTTATCAACGTGTTCAGGATTGATTGATAATAACATTTTGCACATCGACTTTACCCTCCGTTAATATTGATTTGATGCGTATTTGCAATAGGGGAACCTATGTAACAAGTTGCAATCAATTTTTTTAATCCCAATGAATTAAAGTTAATTGCAAAATACTTAAAAAAATTACTTTCATAAGGATCATCACAATTACAAAAAACAACTTTGTCCTTGAAGTGTTCTTTATAATGCTTTAGCTCGTTCTCAATAAGCGGTAATTGGGTATAAAATTCATCCGCTTTGTCAGAGCGAGACATATGCAAATTGCTATTCCCTGCCATTATACTCCCCCTTTCACCATTCGCTTTCCTGTCTATTATATGCTAATACACACAAGAAAACAAGAGTACGAAACTTCACTCAACAAAAAAGGGAAGGGCCAAAGCCCCTCCCCGTGATAAAACTTTCCAGCAGCGCTTGTATAGCTGCCGTT
>JAISZF010000154.1 GCA_031269415.1 Clostridiales bacterium | reverse complement strand
TTATCGTATTCTCACCAAGGATATAGTATAGGCCCTCTTTATGTCAATCAGCATATACCGACATTTATTTGTCGAATATATGATATATTTAGTTGAATTTTTTGTATCCTATGTTTATTCTACATTCTTAATTGCTCTGTATCCATGCTTTGTTTTCTGTATTTTATATTTGCTTTTGTGTCTGTTTTTATCAATGTTTTGATGGGAAAAATTGGGTGCGTTTCTCCTGACACAAAAATAAAATCTTCTTGCCATATCCGGCGAGCTGTAATATAATATTTTTGAGTTTTTACGCGAATCACGAATGAAGGAGGATCTGAGTGGCCTATCAAATCAACGACGCCTGCATCAGTTGCGGTGCGTGCGAGAGTGAATGTCCCGTTTCCTGTATATCCGAGGGCGACGCTATATATGTGATCGATGAGGATGTATGTATTTCCTGCGGCGCCTGCGCCGGCGTATGTCCGGTCGGGGCCCCTAACGAGGCCTGAAACAAAACCGGAAAGCGGATCCAATCGGATCCGCTTTTTTCAAGAAAAATGTATCGAAAAAATTGTCCAATACGGAGGAATTGTGCTGAAAAAAATCATAATAGTTCTGACTTGGCTATTTCTTTCCGCAAATACGGTATTCGCCGCGGATACCCCGATTACGCCGCGAGATCCATCAGATTCACTAATCGTCATGTTTACGACGACGACCTGCATAGGCTGCGTCAGGGCGGAGGAATTTATAAACTCGCTGGACGCCGAGTATCCGCTGGACAGCGGCGGAACCACGCGGGTGGACAAGCGGATAATAAATATAAGCGAACAGGACGGCGCGGCGATTGCCCAACGCTTCTTTGAGGAATACAACGTGCCGCAGAGCGAGAGGCGCACACCCATTCTATTCTATACCGGCGGGCATTATATGATCGGCGATCATGTTATAACGCAGAACCTGGAAATGCTGATTCGCGCCGGCGCGCTTCAAAACTTTCAGGAGATACCGGTGGCGGAGGGGGATATGTCTTTAAGTCTGCCGCTGATATTCGGGGCGGGTCTGCTGGGCGGGGTTAATCCATGTTCGGTTTCGATGGTATTAATGCTTCTGTCGCTGCTGAGCAGCAAGCGCGACCGTATTGTACGGGCCGGCGTTTCCTATATCGCGAGTAAACTTATTACTTACCTGTTTCTGGGGCTGGCGCTGTATAGATCGCTGCAAGCGCTGGATTCGGCGGCGTTCCGTTTCGCGGTGGACGCGGCTAAGTGGGTGGCTGTGGCGCTGGCCGCCGGGCTGTGCGTGTTTAATGTACTGGACTATTTTAACGCCCGGCGTGAGAAGTATGGAAGGATACGCGTTCAGCTCCCCAAAGGGCTGAGAGCGTTTAACAACGAATTGATTAAGAAAGCTGTTAACAGCGGCGCGCGGTTTATGATCCCGCTTATTTTCCTGCTGGGTGTGGTTATATCCGCGGGCGAGTTTCTCTGCACAGGGCAGATTTATTTGGCGACGATCCTGTACGTGATGCGTTCCGGCGATGTTTCCGCGGTTCCGGCGTTTCTAACCTACGTGATCGCGATGATTATCCCGATGAGCGTACTGCTGATCGTCTGCGCGAGGGGTAGGCGTTTACTGGAAATGTCTGAATTCGCCCGTAAAAACCTGCCGATTATAAAATTAGCCAACGCAGCGCTGTTTCTGGCTTTTGCCATATACATGATTGGAGCCAAGTAATGTTCCGGAGAAAAAAAAAGAAAGAGGATCAAATTTCTCACATCAGGAACATAGAGGTACGACTGAACGGAGAGGTGTTGTTCAGCGGTGAATTAACGGATCTGCCGCTGAAAGAGGAATGGATTCTGAAAAAGAGCGTGGAGTTCTTTGACGATCCCGCGCCGTGTTACATCCACAGGAGCGCGGTTGCCGTTCGGCTGCTGAACGAGATATGGGAATCGGCGAGCGGCGGCCGCGGGGTCGGGTCGGAGTACGCCGATTATCCGCCGGGGGCGATAATATGCCGCCTTTGAGTCTGCGTACTATTCGCCATTGCGTGCGCGCAATGGCTTTTTGCCGTTGAAACCACGGCAGTAAAAACATCGGGTGGGTGATTGACATATTTGGTCCTATGTGATAACATCTTGTTAAATAAATGAATGACTACAAAGGTCTTTTTTTTATGCCTAAAAAGAGAGGTGCGGTTATGAGAACTAAGATAACTTTGGCGTGTACGGAATGCAAACAGCGCAACTACAACACCACCAAAGACAAAAAGGCGCATCCTGACAGAATGGAGATAAAGAAATTCTGCCGGTTCTGTAATAAACATACGCCTCACAGGGAAACAAGATAAAAAGGATGTGAAATTATGGCGGACGATAAAAAAAATATCTCCGGGAGTAACGCGTCCGGCGGGCCTGAAAGTAAGCCTCGAAAGCGATCAAAAAAAGAGAGCGAACCTTTAATCGAAAGGTTTAAGAAATGGTTCCACGCTACCAGGCTTGAATTTTCGTCGGAATTCAAAAAAATCGTGTGGCCGTCACGCGAGGAATTGATAAAGCAGACCATTACCGTTATTGTGGTTTCTCTGATATTCGGGCTTTATGTTACCCTTCTGGATGGCGGGCTTGGTTTCTTATATACACGGTTTGCCCAGTTCGCTTCCACGCTGCTTTAACGGAGGCATAGATGTCTGAAGAAGCAAAATGGTATGTGGTTCACACCTATTCAGGTTATGAGAACAAGGTAAAGGCCAATATTGAAAAGATTATCGAAAACCGCGGAATGCAAGAATTGATAAATCAGGTGGTCGTTCCGGTTCAAGACGCCGTCGAAATAAAAAACGGTAAGAAGAAGATCAGAAAGTAAGGTTAATGATTTTTGGGTGAGATCATCATCAGTCAAATGCCACTTCCCTTCAGAAAAATCACAACACGGCTTCCCCACCACTCCACACTCATCCACCCACTCTTCCTCCGCCTTCAGAAAGATCTCAGAAGACCGAAACACAAGGGGGAGAAGATGCCCCGCCACCCACTCCTCATTCTCACAGGGGTAGATCTCCGAGATCCCACACCCATAACT
>JAISZF010000042.1 GCA_031269415.1 Clostridiales bacterium | reverse complement strand
GTGGGTATGGCGTTTAAAACCTCCAGATCCTCACATTCCAGTAGATCCGCCGCTCTGACGCCCTTCTCCCGCGCGTGCTTGATCGCGTCCTGGTTTAAGCGCCCTCCCAGCAGAGTCTGGCCGGGACGCGCCGAGGAAAAAAAATCCTTCATCCCCACCTGTTCCCGGTTCCATGGCGTATTGATGATTTGTCCTTTGCTGAAAGGGATCGGTCCAATTATGACATCCGCGCCGCTTACCGCGTCCGAAACATCCGCTATGTTTTCCACCGGTTCGGTTTCATACGCGGAAAATCCCGTCAATTGGACATTTTCGCCCTCTTCTTTTAATATTTTATATAAGTAAAGGTTTCTTTCGTCCCCGCCGAAAACTAGAGTTTTCAAAGTACGCCTCCCCTCAGCGCGCGATAGCCAAGCCGCGGCGGATAACCAATGCCCGGCTTTGCTGTCAGCGTTGAATTAAGTGATAAGTCCGGGCATATAAACAACCCCCTCGTAATAGGGTATGTCTGTTAGGCTGTTTGAGTGACACTATTTTCCGATGCTTCATGGATAGTCCTGTATTACACCCTTTCCTCCAAATCACAAAACACATCGAACAGCTTGTTGAGTTTGACAAGCCCGGTATGAATGTCTTTCAAATCATTCTCAGAAACGCACTCGCGCATCTTACGATGAAAATTACTGACGCTGGCTTTGATTCCATCCATTTTTTTTACAGCGGCGGTGGTCAATTCAATCTTGACCACCCGCTGATCGTCCACCTGCCGGCTGCGCAGGACAAACCCCGCGCTTTCGAGCCGTTTACAAATATTGGATATATTGCTCTCTCGCATATTCAGTTTCGAGGCTATATCGCTCACCTTCATCGCGCCGGTTTTGTCAAGCAGCAGTAAAATACCAACCTGCGACGCCGTAAGGTTTTGCCCCGCAAACTGCTGATTGGCGGCTGTCGCGAATTTCGATCCGACGCTCTGTATTAACTCGTTTATAGCGACACAATATTCCTGATATTCCAATTTTGCACCTTCCTCTGACACTCTCACAGCACAAAGCTTACTCATTGCTCTCCATAAGTTACCTCCACAGAAAAACCCTTACCGCTGCCTTTCGGTACAATGGAGGCAATGTTTTTCCCCTCACGCTTCAGTGCTATCTCCACGTATTTCAGGCATATTCCCAGATCAATCTTTTGTAACTTGCCCATCATCAGTTTGCCGATACCTCGCCCGGCTGATTGTACTGACACTTTTCCGGGGGAAAATAACAGCTTCCATGGCTGTAAGTTGACAGCGGATGGCGCAAGCCGCGCGGCGCGGGCGACGGCGTTATCTTCGTTGCTGATGTCCGTCACAGGCTTGCGCTTGAATTCGTTTTCTCCGGCGCGGGGCGGCACATCGGTGTTGCCGAACGCCAGCAGAATGCGGTAATCGGCGGCGGGTTCCAGCGGCTTGGCCATACCCATGATAATGCTGCCGAAACCACGGTTTTGCAACGCCAAATCCAGTTCGGACAGAACATAGCCGATGTTTGCCATGCAGGCGTCGCTGTCTTCGCCATGCGCCAATATTGCGTGAGGGGAGGACGCGCCTTTGAGCTTATCGGCATTCACAAGAGTGAGTTTCGCGGATTGCCCCGGCAGTTGTTCCGCTCTGTCAATAAGCCGCTGAATCTCCGCCAATGCCGCGCCATCCAGTGGTGTTTGGTCATACTTGCGCACGCTGCGGCGGGTGAAGATAGTTTCGTATAGTGTCATTTAAATCATTCCTTAAATTTATTTATTTTCCACGATATATATTACCACCATATTGAATATTGTCAAGAAGCCTATTGACGAACCTTTTCTGTTGTGCTACTATCACGTTAATCAAAGTGTTCCGGCGGCTTACATTATTTCATCGGGAAATAAATTGAAAGGAGTCTGCCGCTTGGATTAACTGGGAACGCGGAGAGCGCCGTTTTAGCGCTTAACCGCACGGTACCGCCACTGTAGGCGCGTATCCCCGCCCGTTGACGAAAGTCAGCCACTGCGAATGTTCGCGGTAAGGCAGGGTGAGGATTGTGGGGCAGACCACAAACGCGAGAGTCAGGAGACCGGCTTTGAGTGTATTGCCAGACCCGCGAGTGCACGGGTAGTGGTAAACTTCGCGTGAAATCGGTCGCGGAGGCGCTTAGTACGCGCCTCCGCGTTTTTTGTTGCCCTAAAACCGATGATAAGGGCAAAGACCGATAAGAAACGAATGATATTTGTAAATCAAGGGGGAACCTTATGCGCATTACAAAATCAGCGGCTTTGCTGCTAATGAGCGTGTTAACCATACCGCTGTTTACCGCGTGTTCAGGAAATAATATCATTGCGCCGGCGGCTATTGAGCGTTATGAGGAAGGCGTTTCCGACGCCGACGATATCGTCAACACAACCGCCGCTGAAAAGGTGATTCTCGCGGTCAGTTTCGGAACAAGCTACAATCAGAGCCGCTCGCTTACAATCGGCGGCATTGAAACCGCGATCCAAAACGCTTATCCCGATTATCAGGTTCGCCGGGCGTTTACCAGCCAGATTATTATCGACAAGCTCGCCAAACGCGAGGGGCTTAATATAGACAATCTCGAAGACGCGTTAAACAGACTGGTTTTGGATAATGTCAAGGAGGTCGTGGTTCAGCCGACACACGTGATGCCCGGCGCGGAGTACGACGATGTGATTGCCGGGGTTACGGCGTTCGCCAATAAATTCGAGAGCCTCAAGGTCGGCAAACCGCTTCTAACGAGCGACGCCGACTATGACGCGGTAGCCGAACTGATTGTCAGCGAAACAGCTCAATTTAGAGCGGACGATACCGCCATCGTTTTCATGGGGCATGGCACTCATCACCCCGCCAACGCCGCTTATGGAAAGATTCAGGAAGTTCTCGCGAACAAGGGTTACAGCGACTGTCTCATCGGAACTGTTGAGGCCAAGCCTGGTCTTGAGGACGTTCAGAACGGTCTTAAAGAGATGGGCGCAAAGAACGTCGTGCTTCGTCCGCTCATGGTGGTTGCGGGCGACCACGCGAACAACGACATGGCGGGCGATGAAGAGGACGCTTGGAAGGTTATACTTACCGAAGATGGTTACAGCGTCCAGACCGTTATCGAAGGGCTTGGACAAATTAAAGGCGTGCGGGATATTTACATACAGCATGTGGCGGACGCTATCAATTCGGATCCGATTAGCGGGACGGCGGCAGCGGCGTCTGAAGTCCCCGGCGGAGATATTGAGGACGGAACATATACAATAGATGTCGAAACCGATTCCTCAATGTTCCGTGTGGAAGACTGCCAACTTACCGCGGTCGGCGGCGAGATGACGGCTGTTATGACGTTGAGCGGGACGGGTTACGGCGCGCTGTATCTCGGCGCGGCGGAACAGGCGGCCGCGGGTGTTGATAATCAATACGCGTTTACCCTTCTTGACGGCAAACACAGTTTTACAATCCCTGTTTCCGCTTTGGAAACGGAGATCAATTGCGCGGCGCTCGGCCTCAAAAGCGGCAACTGGGCCGACCATGTAATCGTGTTTAAGACGCCCGCCGAGCTTGCGTCCCGTCAAATAGATGTCGCGTTGTCCGGCGGTTCCGGCAGGGCGTCTGTGGAATCCCCGGCGACACTGTTGGAAAGGGACGGAGACACCGCCGCCCGTATCGTCTGGAGCAGCCCTAACTACTCCTACATGCTCGTGAGCGGCGTTGAATATTTGCCGGTGAACACAGAGGGCAACTCGGCGTTTGAAATCCCGATAGAGCTGGATACCGATATGAAGGTAATCGCGTGTACGGTCGCCATGAGTGAGCCGAAAGAGATCGAGTATGTTCTCCGCTTTGATTCTTCGACGATAGAGTAAAATGTTTAAAAAATTATTATCAGTGATTTTCGTTATAGCGATTTCAGGCTGCTCTTCCCAGCAGACGCCAAAGCCTATTGATAGTCTGTCAGCCGTCGGGAAACTGGAGCTTCAATACGCGGAGCAGTTCGAAGCGGATTATCTCACGGACGGCTGCGTTCTTATATCCATCAACGAGAGCGAGCGGTTTTTGGTTGTTCCCGATGGTCAGGAACCGCCCGCAAACGTACCGGCGGACATTACCGTCCTGCGTCGGCCGATTGAGAACATCTACCTTGCCGCGACGTCGGCGATGTGCCTGTTTGACGCGCTGGACGCGCTTGGGCATATCGCCATGTCCGGCACGAAAGCGGAAGGGTGGTACATAGAGAACGCGCGCGCGGCTATGGAAAGCGGAGCTATCGTCTATGCGGGCAAATACAGCGCGCCGGATTACGAAACGCTCATGGCGAAGGACTGCGGCTTGGCAATCGAATCCACAATGATATACCACACGCCTGAGGTCAAAGAAAAACTTGAGGAACTGGGCATACCCGTTTTGGTAGAGCGTTCAAGCTACGAACCGCATCCATTGGGACGGACGGAGTGGATTAAGCTGTACGGTCTGCTTTGCGGCAAGGAGGACCTGGCGACGAGACTGTTCGACGATCAGGCGGCGTACCTGGACGGAATCGCCGCCGGGAACACGGGAAAGACCGTCGCGTTCTTTTACATCAACTCGACCGGCGGCGTTGTCGCTCGCAAAAGCGGCGATTACGCGGTGAAGATGATCGAATTGGCGGGCGGGAATTATGTATTTTCCGGCTTGGGTGACAGTGCGACCGGTTCGGTCAATCTGGAAATGGAACAGTTTTACGCCGGAGCGAAGGACGCGGGCGTTATCATTTACAACAGCTCCATAGACGGCGAAGTGCGGACGCTTGATGAACTGCTGGCAAAAAGCCGCTTGCTCGCCGATTTCAATGCTGTGAAAAACGGCGATGTTTGGTGTACGAGCAAGAATCTCTTTCAAGAGACGACTGAGTTCGGGCTGATGATTTCAGAACTGAACCGTTTGTTGAAGGAAGAATCGGACGATTTAACGCAACTGAAATTTTACAGCAGACTGTGGTGATTGTTATGGGAGAAAAGGCGGAGACTTATGATTCTGGGCTCGGACGCTTCGTTATGGTAACGTTCGTGCTTTTGCTGCTGCTCGCCGTATTAGCCGTGCTGAATATCTGGTTAGGCGGTGTGAAAATCTCTTTCGGCGGGGCGATATCCGCGATCCTCGGACGGAATCCCGGTACGTTTGAGCATGACATTTTGTGGAAAATGCGGCTCCCGCGAATGACGGCGGGGATTATCCTGGGCGGCGCGCTGGCGCTGTCGGGATTCCTGCTCCAGACGTTCTTTAACAACCCCATAGCCGGGCCTTTCGTGCTGGGAATATCCTCCGGGGCAAAGCTGGTAGTGGCGCTTGTCATGGTATTTGTTCTGAGTAAAGGTTCCACAGTCAATTCCGCGATGATGATCGCCTCGGCTTTCATCGGCGCGACTCTGTCGATGGGTTTTGTACTGCTGGCCGCCCGCGGGGTCAAACGCGCCTCAGCGCTGATTGTCAGCGGCGTTATGATAGGGTACATATGCTCCGCCATTACCGATTTTGTGATTACGTTTGCCAGTGACGAGAGCATTGTAAATCTGCACCATTGGTCGCGGGGCAGTTTTTCGGGGACATCCTGGAGTGACGCGCGTGTTTGCGCAATAGTGGTAACAATAGCGTCAGGCCTCACGTTTCTGCTGTCAAAACCTATCGGCGCGTATCAGCTCGGCGAAAGCCATGCCCAAAGCGTAGGCGTGAATATAAGGGCGTTCAGAGCCGCGCTCGTTTTACTGTCAAGTGTTCTCTGTGCCTGCGTAACCGCCTATGCCGGGCCGATATCCTTTGTCGGCGTGGCGGCCCCGCATTTGACTAAAGCCTTTGCTAAAACTTCCAAACCTATTATCATCATACCGCTGTGTTTTCTCAGCGGGGCGGTATTCTGCCTGGGATGCGACCTGGCGGCGCGTACCGTGTTCGCCCCCGTTGAGATGAGCGTCAGTTCGGTCAGTTCGCTAGCCGGCGCGCCTATCGTCATATATATCATGGCGGGAAAGTCGAGGCGGATCTGATATGGACCGCTTTATTCGCTTGGAACAGCTTACTGTGGGCTACGATGGAAAACCTGTCGTCAGGGATATAGAGGTTTCCTTGCGAAGAGGGCGGATATTGAGCTTAATCGGGCCGAACGGTTCTGGTAAATCGACCATTCTCAAAACTATTACGAAGCAGCTCAAAGCTATAGGCGGAGCGGTGTTCATCGGCGAAAATTCCGTTGAGAGTCTCGGCCCGCGCGAGATGTCCCGACGGATGGCGGCTGCGCTGACCGAACGCTCAAAGCCGGAACTCATGACATGCGGCGAAGCGGCTGCCGCCGGGCGTTATCCGTACACGGGGATGCTGGGGGTACTGTCGAAGCGTGACAAGGAGAAGGTCGATGAAGCCTTGCGGATTGTCGGCGTGTTTGAGCTGAAAAATCGCCTATGCTCCGAGGTAAGCGACGGGCAGCTTCAAAGGATTACGCTCGCGAGGGCGATTTGCCAGGAGCCGGAGATAATAATGCTGGATGAGCCGACCTCTTTTTTAGATATTCGATACGCCGTGGAAATTTTGGATGTTTTACGGCAAATGGCGAATGAACGCGGCGTCGCGGTCGTTATGTCACTTCACGAGCTTAATTACGCGAAGCGCGTGTCCGATCTTGTGATGTGCGTGAAGGACGGACGCGTTTTATATCTTGACACGCCGGATGTCATTTTCACGGAGGCGGCCATCAGCCGCCTTTACGACCTGCCGGAGGGCACTTACAGCCAGTTGTTTGGGGGATTGTGATATGGACGCTCGCCTGGTCGGCGGAAAACTGCTGCGCAGGGGATTCACCACCGGAAGCTGCGCCGCCGGCGCGGCGAAAGCGGCGGTCACAATGCTGATTACACAAAAACCTTGCCGCGCCGTCACATTGACTACGCCCGGAGGCATCCCCCTTACGCTGGATATATCGGACGCGAAGATTACCCCTGAACACACTCACTGCGCCGTACAAAAAGACAGCGGCGACGACCCGGACGTAACAAACGGTTGTTTTGTGTACGCCCGTGTGACGTTCGCGCCCGAAGGAATCACAATAAGCGGCGGCGAAGGCATCGGGCGGGTTACCAAACCCGGTCTGGATCAACCCGTTGGAGAGCACGCGATTAACACCGTTCCGCGCGGAATGATTCTGGGGGAATGCGAGGCTCTATGCCGGGAACACGGATTCGAAGGCGGTTTTTCGATCGTCATATCCATTCCGGGCGGAGAGCGGCTGGCTCGTAAGACTTTCAACCCTCGCTTGGGGATCGAGGGAGGGCTTTCCGTGCTGGGCACTACGGGCATTGTGGAACCGATGAGCGAAGCGTCAATTACCGCGACCATCCGCGCGGAGCTGAGCGTGCTGTATGAATCGGGTTTCCGCGACGC
>JAISZF010000041.1 GCA_031269415.1 Clostridiales bacterium | reverse complement strand
CGGCGAGTAGGTCGTGTCAGTGTTTTCAAGCAGCATCTTGGCGCCTTGCTGTATGCCTAACTGTGTGAATGTGGCGTCATAAAAAGTAATGTCCGGGACCTCGGCCAGGGATTTTGTTTCACTGTCCCGGAGTTCGGCGTCAGGTTTCATAACGGCGTCCCCCGGTGAATTGAACGTTGTGTAAAAGTAATCATACGCGGCCCCGTTATAGTTCGGCGTATCGTCCGCGCCGCCTACGTAGTAACGCCCCAACGGCAGGTCGTATTTCGCCGTCGTCGCGAAATCCACAATACCGACCCTGTTTTGCGGATGGCTCTTCATGATGGAGTGTATCGCCAGGTTGAGCGCGTTATTCAGCAGTTCAGCGCGTGTCTTGCCGCCCACGACATCATTCATGCTGCCGGAGGCGTCCACAATGAACACGAAGTCCAGCGGAAAGTCATAACTCTTGCTTTCGTCTATCCGTTTCTGTGTGAGCGCGGAGAGGGCGACGCTGAACGCGCCGTCGTCGTATGCCGCGAACGCCTGGTAATCGTCCGCGCCGTATATGACGCTCTTATCGGTCCATACCTTTCCGTCGTCGGCGAACTCGTCGCTGAAGATGGCGTCGGACTCTATCTGTGAGGTTGACGCGTCGGAGTCATAGTTAATCCGCATGCCGGAACTGATAAAACTGCCGCTTTTCCCGGCGGACGGTTCGATATACGCCGGATACGCGGGCTTATCTACCGGATCGTCCGGCTCGACGTCCGTTTCGCCGTCCCCGGTATAATCGCCCGGCACCGTCAATGTATCGGATACCTGTTTATAGATAAGCATGGCGCGCTGGGAAAGATACGTATCGTATACGAGGTTCTTTTCATAGACGCGGAGATTATCGGTTAAGAAATTCCCGCCGTATGAAACCAAGTCGTTATCAGCGTTTGAGATAACCCATGTATTCAGCTGCCTGGTCGCATAGTCAGAGGCGTTTCCGCTATTAAAAGCGAGCTGATGCTCCCGCGCGTCGGTCGCGCTGAAACTGATGGGTTCGTCGATGTAGGTTTGCGTATTTGGTATGTTCAAATATAATCCGGTGAGGCTTTTTATGGTGCTGAAATTTATCTCTGATCCGGTTGCGCTGAAGGTAAAAAGCATGTCGGGGGTGACGGGTGTTTTGTTTAGATCCGGTACCGAGTAATAGTCGGGGTGGGCCTTTACTTGAACCAGAGCAACCGGCGCGGAGAATATCGTGGAATTGACCGCGGCTTTAAGGGCATAGCTCCTGTCGACGGCCACAATCAGATAATTGGCGTTTACATCGTCTATAGAGTCAACGCGTTTATATAGAACTTCGCTTGTTTCAATGCTTACCAGAGCCACGGCGTATATTGAAAACTTCGAAGCGTCGAATTCGATATTGGTCCGCCCTTTTTCAAAGTTCTCCACAACAGGGTGGATAACCTCCACATGATCAAATAATCTGCCGCTGTGTGTAACCTCGGAGGGCAGGGTTTCATCAACCGTCAGCACATCCTCGACTAAGAACTGTTCGTTCTCGCCGGGCGCGGCCGAAGTGGTTTCCGAGCTGTCTGTCAAATGCAGGATAGTCACGTTAGCCGTCTCGTTGACATCCAAATCGGCGAAGGGCGTTTGCTTATATTCAAAACGCATCTTTACAGGTTCGTAGGGTTCAATCTCCACATCGTCAAGTACAAATGAAATGTCATAAAATATAATGTCGTTGATTACTATCTCCGGCGCCAGCGCCTGACCGCTGGTTGTTTCCAAGGCGTTCAGAATCTCGTCGCTCGCGTTCCCCGTAATCTTCTTGACCACAAATTCGGCGTCGTCGGGAATCCCGGCGGCCGCTGAATATGTCGCCGTAATAATTACCTCCGCGTCCTCACAGACGCGGGTTAACTCGTCCCCGCTTCGCTCCGGAAAGGAATTTACACCCACGAGTACCATTTCATCGTCAATCTCGGGGATCGGAGGATCGGCGTTAATTAAGGTTTCGTTGTTGTTAACAATTTCCTGATCAACGGCGGCCTCGGCGTCAGTATTAATAACATCCGGCTGCTCGGCGTTATCGTCTGAGTCAGTTATGCCGGTCGGCCCCTGTTCTTCGGCTTCGTCTTGGGTTTGCGATGCTTCTTCCGCTTCCGCCTCACTGCCCGCGTTTTCCTCTATCGCGCCGCTGTCGCCGGATAAAGCCGCGTTGTCATTGCCGGTTTCATTGTTTGTTTCCGGTTCAGCGTCGCTTAGATCAACGTCGGTTATTTCGTTCCCCGAAGCGGAATTCTCCTCAATGGAGGCGGTTGGCGGTGGTTCCGCGGTTGATTCGCCGGCATTAGCCAGGCTCGATAAGGAGGTGGCCAGCATGCCCGCGCAAATCAAAATTGAGACATAACGCTTAAAAATGCATCTCAAATTACTCATCCTATCTTGTTTCATTTTTCACTCCGCTGTCAGTCAGATTGATGGTCGTATAGGCCCGGTACACCTCCCCGCCCGTGTATAATCGCGCGGACAACCACAGTCCGTGCAATAGATATATCGGTATCCATTGATAAAACAATAAGAATAGGTATTTAGCAATATATGTAATAATTAAGCGCTGCTTAAGACGCGTGAATCGTATACCTCACTTCCTTTCCATTATATTGCTTAATATTACATTTATCGTCACAATAATTATATCACTTACAAAATACTCTGTCAATCGTTAATATTCGAGCAAAAATTGCAAATAATGGACAACTCATGTCATTTGCCTACGCCGCCGTCGTTCTGAACCTATAGAAAAAGAGCCTTGAGAGTAACCTCAAAGGCTCCGCTTCTTATGAAGTCCATTCCTTTTCATCTATAATCGACTCATATTGGCTCTGATAATATTCCCTGTACTGGCTCGCCAATTCTTTATATTCCTCGCCTAATTCCGCGGCTTTTTCTTGCAGTTCATCAAACTCCCGGTCAATCCAAGCCTGATCGTCGAGGCTGCCTCTCCAGAAATCCAACTGGCGCCTGCCCGTCTCCTCATACGCCTCCGCTATGCTTGCCCAAAGGCTTTCCGGAGGTTCGGCCGGTGAAACCGCCGGTTCGGGCGGCGCGGTTTCCGGTTCCGTGGGCGGATCTGTTGGAACAGGCGGCGCTTCAGTAGGTTCCGGCTCGGGCGCGCTTTGCGTCTCCGGCGGTTTTATAACCGGCGCGGGTACCCGCGTCGCTGTGGGCGCCGGCGTCGGCCGCTTACTGTGAACCTTAACTATCGGAAGCTCGACGTCCGGTTTTGACGCGATTCGCGGCAGCGTATCCCGCTCTATGACAGGTTCAACGTCGGCAGCGCGATATCCGCTGACAGGCAGCGTGATATCCGCCGCGTCCGCTATCTTGAGCAGGCTTTCTATGTCATATCGCACTAATTGTTCCGTGGAATACACCGGTTTATATTTCCGTAGTGTATCAATCAACTGCAGCCGTCCAGGCGTGACGCCGTACCGCTCCGCGATCTCTTCCAGTTCTCCGTCGCGATCCAAATACTGCCCCAGGATCGACGGATTGATCCGAACGGCGTTCGCCGCTTTAGTCAGCCGCTCGGTGATGCCCGCGAGCAGCCCTTGAGCGTTCCGCGTATCCCATACGGAGACCAGTATGCAGTTCTTTTCTTCCGTAAAATAGCTCCGCTCCGCCGAAGCCGCGACAATCGCGCTGGCCAGCTCCTCAACGCCGACTCCGTCATAGTCCAGATCGCGGAGAATGATACGCGCGTTTTCGTCGACACCACGCGTGTTGAGGACTTCCCCATCACTGTCAGCCGTAATAATAAACCCCGCGTTGACATCCAGGTTTACCACTGTATAAACCGAATACTTCCCGATAAGCCAAACGGATATAGCGCTGATGATGATAACCGAAAAAGCGGCCGTCAGCGCCGCCCGCGCCAGAGTGCCGCTTCCCGCGCGCGTTTCCTGGCGGGTTATGTAATCGTGTTGTTCCGCCTTAGATATGTCCGCGTTAATAATAATGTCCAAATCCGCGCGCGGCAGACGCTTCAGCGAGTCCTCAAGGGATTTCTCAAGCCGCCGGCTCACAGCGATACCCCCAATTCACCTAAACGTCTCTTGAGCTTATTTACCGAATGCTTATAACGCGTCAATACGGTAGAAACAGGCATTGACAGATAAGCGGCTATCTCGCGGTGCCGAAGGCCGGCGACGGCGTGCAGGAACAATACCTGACGTTCTTCGGAACGCAGTATGCCCAAGGCGTGCCGCAGAATTATTCTGTCAACTATCTCCGGCACACGGTCGATGGAAGCGTCCGACGCTAAATCGCCAATCCCCAAAGGAAGTCGCTTGTGAACCCGAAAATAGTCATTCGTCAAGTTGCGGGCGATGCTTAACAGCCACGGCAGCGGCTTCCCCGCGGGCACATACAAATGAGCGCTTCGGCGGACGCAAAGATATGTTTCCTGCACAAGATCCGCCGTGTCCGCCGGTTTCTGAATAATCGACAGGATATACGCGTATACAGCGTGTTCAGTTAACTCGTACAACTGCGTAAGGGCATGTTTGTCATTCCCGCCGATCCTGATGATCAGCGCCTCGCAGATAACACGTCGCCGCATCCGGCTCGATTTGCCGTCATACCCGGTAAGTGTGAAAAAAGGCATTTTATTTCTCCTTACCGATAGATTTTTATATTTAACAAACGAAAGATGTCTGTTTATTATTATATCACAAATCAGTTGTCGGATAAAGTACAAAATCCGGATCGTTTATATTTCCACATCGATTAATCGGGTATTTATGGATCAAAAAAGGCCGTCGCGTCAGCGGCAGCCGTTTCGTTATCTCTTTGAGAACTGAGGAGCGCGCCTGGCGCCCTTCAAACCATACTTCTTCCTTTCTTTCATGCGGGGATCCCTGGTGAGCAGACCCGCCTTCTTCAGCACAGGTCGGAAATCGCTGTCCGCCAATAGAAGCGCGCGGGAAATTCCGTGCCGGATCGCGCCGGCCTGGCCGGTAAAACCGCCGCCGAACACATTGATCTTTATATCGAACTTGCCGGTAGTGCCCGTAAGCTCCAACGGCTGCCGAATAATCAGCTTAAGTGTTTCCATGCCGAAATATTGATCTATATCCCGTTTATTCACCGAAATAGCTCCGCTGCCCGGGATCAGATAAACCCTGGCCACAGAGCTTTTTCTGCGCCCGGTTCCGTAATATGAAGCGCCTGCCATGAATTATCTCCTTTCAATAAGTAATGTTCAAAACTTCTGGTTTCTGAGCCTCGTGCACATGATCGGGGCCCGCGTAAACATGCAGTTTCTTAATCATGTGATCGCCGATCGCGGTTTTGGGGAGCATGCCTTTAACCGCGTGTTCAATGACAAACTCAGGTTTTTTATTAAGCATTTCACGTAAAGTGGTTGTCTTTAAGCCGCCGACCCAGCCCGAATTGCGCTTATATATCTTTTGATCGAGCTTTTTGCCGGTTACTTTGATTTTATCGGCGTTCACAACAATAACATAATCGCCGGTATCAATAAACGTGCTGAAAATCGGTTTGTTTTTACCCTTCAGCACCTTGGCTATTTCCGATGAAAGACGGCCTAACGTATGACCCGACGCGTCAACGACAAACCATTTACGTACAACCTCAGAGGGTTTCGTAATAGGCGTGGTTCTCATTTAAGTCCTCCTGATAATCTGATATAACTATGCTATAGTATTACATGATTTGCCTGTTGTCAATACTTAATCTCGATTAGTGTCAAACCATGTGGGGGCATGGTTCTGCCCGCGCGCGTCCGATCGCGGGAACGGATTATTTCGGGGATCGCCTCGGCGGGCGTCTTCCCCTGCCCCGCCTCGATTATCGTACCGGCGATAATCCGTACCATATTATATAAAAATCCGCTGCCGCGTACTTTAATGGTTATCATGCTTCCGTTTTCCAGCACCCCGCATTCATAGATTTCACGCACGGTCGTAAGCGCGCTGGAACCCGCCGCGCGGAAAGCGGCAAAGTCATGCTTCCCCTCGAACGCCTTTGCCGCCTGTTTCATCGACACAATATCCAGATAATATGGAAAAAACACAGAGTTATGCCTTATTAGGGGGTTAGGGTATTTATCATGCCAGATATTATATTGGTAGATTTTTTCCAACGCCTGAAAACGCGGGCTGAAACAATCATCCACCGGCTCAGCCGCGGTTACGGTAATATCATCCGGCAGATAACCGTTTAACACCAACGGGATCTTGTAAATGGGAATCTTACAGTCTGCCAAAGAGAAGCAAACCCTTTGCCCAAGAGCATGTACGCCCGCGTCTGTGCGGCTGGCCGCCTCGGTTTTGATATTCTGATGAAAAACCGCGTTCAGCGCGTCTTCCATCCGTTCCTGTACGGTAATTGTGTTTTTCTGGCGCTGCCAACCGCCGTAATTCGTACCGTCGTATGACACTGTCAGCAAATACCGCATTCAATTATATCGTCTCCAGAGGCGGTGTTTCCGAGCAGATAATTTCGTTGATTTTATTATCCGACTTAGCCCAACGCACCGCGTTAAGTATTATGCGCTGTACATGTTCGTTATGGTAAGTGGGATTGGTTTCGTGCCCGGGCTGGAAATAAAAAACCTTTCCGTGCCCTCTAGTGAACGTACAGCCGCTGCGAAATACCTCGCCGCCGTTGAACCACCCTAAGAATATGATCGATTCCGGAGCGGGAATGTCAAAAAACTCACCGTACATCTCTTCACGCTCCAACTCAAAATGCTCCGGAATACCCTTGGCTATCGGATGCGCGGGATTTACGCGCCATAAACGCTCTTTGGCGCCGTCTCGCCATTTAAGCGAGCAACTGGTTCCCATGAGAGCGCGGAAAGGCTTTGAAAAATGCGCCGAGTGCAGGGCGATAAAGCCCATGCCGCGCAATACGGCGTCTGTTACCCTTTGGACAACCTCGTCCGAAACCTCTTCGTGACTCATATGGCCCCACCACAGCATTACGTCCGTTTTGTCGACGATACCTTGCGGCAGACCGTTCTCCGGATCGTCCAGCGCGGCGGTCCGTACGATAAGATCAGTCTGTCTGCCCAGAAAGCCCGCTATATACCCGTGAATACCGTCCGGATAGAGAATCCGCGCCTTTTCCTCGGTCTTTTCGTGCCTGTACTCATTCCATATTGTTACGTTGATCATTAGTATAACGCCCTTTCAGTTATTATCTATTATAGTTTATCATACTATTTGGATAAAAGCACTCACTTTAATCCGCGCCAGGACGCTTGAACAACTAATAACCGCTGGGTTTTGCCGAAGACTGTCGTTGAATAGCTGTTGATTTTTATTTCCATATGTAGTATATTTATAAGCGTGTAATCCAGTTTAGACAATATTTTGTGGATAATGCCGCAGAACAATAACACTACATACAATTACGGTTATTTCATGTAAGTTTCGACAAAACCTTAACTGGACTATTTTTTTACCAGTACATCAGGAGGAGTATTTATGATTAAAAAAACGGCTGCCGCCGCGATTATCTAACATCATGGGTTTCCGCCGCGGGAATGTTGTCATCCATTCCGAACAGCGGCACTGCCATGATATATCCGAATAGACAGATGTAAATAATTGGATAATAATATCCATTTATTATACCAAAATCACAATTTCACACCAGGAATTTGAAAGAGCCATAATAACCTGTATTCTGGTTTATATGAACAGTTTGATGCATAATTACCCATAATTATTAATAGTTGGTATATAAAATTAGACGGCATGAAGATATGCCAGTTTAATTTTATGAATCCATGAGAACAATTTGAGTATATTACCGCAAATACAAAAATAGGAGAGCTTATATGAAGGACTTTAAAATTAAATTATTCACAACATTAAAAATCTGTGAAACAACTATAATAAATCTCCTTCAAGCACGATCCGAGAGTGTTATTCTATCCCTATTCGCCGCGTGGTTCGGCACTGGCGTTTTATCGCGATCTTTTTTATCCGCGTCATCACTGGATTTTTTTAGATCCAAGAGCCTTCCTGAGATCTTTATAGAATTCATATTAATATTCATTTTATATTTTGTTTTTATGTCGCTGCGTAAGAATACAGCAAAAATTGTATTTGTACTTTTAGTTCTCGCTTACTCCATTCTAGCCGCCTACAACTATTCCGCCGGTGAGTCCGGCATCCCTGCATGGCTTTATGGAGCCGCCCTCTGCGTACCGCCGTTGCTGGCGCTGCTGTACGCCCGCGAAACGATCCTGGCGCTTTTCCCGGCGTTCGGCATTTCCTCCAAAACGTTAATCATCCTTTATAGCGTTTTCGGTATCCTATGTGCCTTTTTTATCGCGGCCATTACCTGCGCGCGATATTACACATTCAGCGTTGGCACCTTTGATTTCGGCATCTTCGCGCAGATGTTCGACAATATGAAAAAAACCGGCCTGCCGTTTACGACGTTAGAACGTGAGGGTGAGATCCTGCATTTTCAGGTGCATATATCCCCTATATATTATTTAATTCTGCCTTTTTACTGTCTTTTTCCGTTTCCTGCCACCCTTCAAATAGCTCAGGCCATAATAATCGCGTTGGGGCTTATTCCGCTTCGGCTTATTTGTAAGGGCCATGGTTTGTCCAACGCGTGTACGGCTGCGGTCGGATTGCTTTATATATTCTTCCCCGCGCTGTCCGGCGGCGCTATGTACGATATTCATGAAAACTGCTTTCTCACAGTCGTGGTGCTGTTCGTATTTTACTCGATCGAGGCAAAAAAGAATATATTTTTGCTTGTCTCGGTGATTATGGTTTTAGCCGTTAAAGAAAACGCCACTCTTTACGTGATGCCTATCGCTCTTTACTTTGTCCTTTCGCGCAAGGACATACGCCGCGGTTTACTTTTGGGGATCGCCGCTGTTTTCTATTTTTTCATCACGGAAGGAATTCTGGCGACTGTTGGAGAAACCATGCTTCAATCTCTCCACATGAGTAATTTTTTGTATAACGGAACTAACGAGAGCGTTATGGGTCAAGTATTAAAAGCGATTATAATGAACCCGGCCTATTTTTTCCAGCAGTGCGCCTCCGGTAACTTTATTCAGTTTTTGATCTATATGCTTCTGCCTTTGGCCGGTCTGATTCTGTACCAAAAGAATTTTTATAAATACATTTTGTTCGCGCCGTTTATTTTATTCAGTTTAACACCGGTCTGGCGTTATTATAAAGACATTGGCTTCCAATACAACTTTGCCAACACCGGTATTTTCTTCTTTCTCGCGATTTGTTGTTTAGAAGAATTGAAGCCGGATAAACGAATCATGAGGCTTTGTGTCTCAATATTCGCCGCTGTGGTTTTGTTTTCCTCATCCATGCTCCCCCGGCTTAAAATAATATCATCCTACAACAATAACAAAGAGAATTTTCAGAGCATGGAGTCGTTCTTAACGTCACTGGATATCCCGCCGGACGCTTCGCTGACGGCTTCGCCTTGGTTTACGTCGCATTTGTGGAAATATCGGTATTTGTACGTCGTACCGTCCAACCCGATCGAGAGTTCAAATACGGATTATGTGGTAATAGACGCCCGCACCGGAGCGCAGCTTCAGAATGGTCAAGGTATGCTCACACATTGGGGCAATTACACACTATATAATGAACTGCCCGAAAAAATCCAAGTTTATAAACGAACAACCGGCGCGCCGAAAGATATGCCCGGCAACGAACTGAACGCTATCAGGGATTTTGAGGAATATCTGGAAGCCTTGAAGAACCAGCCTTACACGGTTTTGATATCCGCGAGGGACGAAGCATCGCAAGCTATAACCCCGGAAATAGCGGACAAGCTCAAAGCCTTAGGTGTTCGCTCAGATCTACGGGAAAAATACCGCTGGAGTTATATTTGTGTTCTCGACGGCGGCGCAAGCGTTTACGAAGAACTCTCACAGGAGCCGTTGCTTAACAGCGGTGTATTGACGAACGGACCGCGTTATACTATTCAAAGCGCAGGCTTTGAAGCGGGCGACAACAGTTCTATTAAAATTGAGGACAGAGAATATTCCGTGAATGCCCGTGGCCTGAATTTTGTAATACTGGACCCGGAAAAAACAAAAGTGATGGACAGCGTGTGTTTTGACACATTTTCGACAAACTACACCGCCACGCGCGATTGGAATGTACTGAACGGCGACTTGAGTTTGACCGCGGAGACAAAATAAGTTTCAGGGGGATATTATAGCAATGGCCGTGAAATTTTTTACAAAACAATACAAAAATCTGTTGAATTGGATATCTGACAATAAGAGATAGTATCGATGAATTTTTAGAACTTTTGACAGTTTTTCCTAATGACATAGTCAAAATTTAATACAAAGAGATTCTTGTGAAGTACACGAAAGATCGAAGGAAACTTGTGAAAGCGGCGGCGGAAGCCGCGCTGTCTAACAGATAGAAGGGAATCAAAATCCATCGAATTAAGTTTCGTGCCAGTTCCAGTCTGGCTGCGGGCAGTTTATAGCCGTTGATTGCCAACGGCTATATTTTTCTTGATCCACATTAATTTGCCGCACCCGCGTTTCAGAAACTCCCTTGCAATCGCGGAGCTTTTTATGCTATGATGTTAGTTATAACTAACCGAGAACGCTTTTCGCGTCGCTTTATTAAAATAAGGGGGGCATCTCATTTTTGAAGTTGGGTTGCTTAAACTAACCACAGAAGGAAATATAACATACAGGAGGACTTAATCGTGAGTATAGTAATTATCGGCGGACATGACTGTATGGTTTGCCGATACAAAAACATCTGTAAGGAGAATAATTGCAGCGCAAAGGTATACACTCAGCCGAACGGAAACTTGGAGGGAATGATTGGTAAGCCGGATTTAATCATTATCTTCACAAACGTTGTGTCGCACAAAATGGCGAAAATCGCTAGAAAACAGGCTGTCTGTCACAATATTCGCCTCGAACAGTCGCACAATGGAAGCGCGAGCGCGTTGAAAGCTATTTTGGCAAAGACCAACTTAAAAAGATAGCGGACATCTCAATGGTCGGGACGCTGCTTGCGCTGAAAAATCACATACCCGAAAAATCCAAGGATCAGGCGCGCGCGCTGGTGCGGTCGCTCTCAGACGAAATTACCAGGTCCATGGAGAACGACATCCGCCGCGCCATAACCGGGGCGCTGAACCGCAAGAAGCACTCTCCCATTCCCAGCCTGCCCAATACCGACTGGAAACGAACCATTACGAAGAATTTGAAACACTATGACTCGGATAATAAACGCCTGGTACCCGAGCGATTTTATTTCTTTGATAATAAAAGAGTCACGAGGGACTGGAATATCATTCTGGACATAGACCAAAGCGGATCAATGGCTGACTCCGTTATATACGCGTCAATCATGGGTTCTATCCTGGCTTCATTGAACGCGCTGGCTGAAAGACTGAGGACGGCGAAAAACTGAAGAGCGCCGCGCCGGGCTTTTCCCTGCCATTTCCATGGGAAAAAGTGATCAACATATTGATGTATGCGCCGCCTTTTTATTAAGAATACTACAACCAATACAGGAAAGCGGTGATAAATAATGAAAATTTCATGGGGGCGGTTATTCTGTTAGATGCCGTAAAGAAGGCTTGGGATTAGGGTATTATTTGATAAGCGCGGGATGTTCGATTGCTTGAACAGACCGCGTTTCTATGTTCTGGATTATATTATAAATTAAGGTCAAAAAACCCTTGTAAATCTAAAAGGCTTATGGTAGAATGAATTTCGGTTTTGAAGTATCGGGGGCATAGCTCAGCTGGGAGAGCGCTTGAATGGCATTCAAGAGGTCAGGGGTTCGATCCCCCTTGTCTCCATAATTAGAAAGATGTGATGTAAGGGCATCCAGTATGGGTGCCTTTTGCTATTAAGACTACTATAAAAAAGCCGGTGATGACTCATCGAAACAAATAGCGTTATTGACAAAATCCTGAGCCTGGATGCTTCTTTTATTTCGCTGACCGATCTGGAAAAGTTCTGTGAACAGCGCGATTACAGCGAATTAGTCTCATTCGTCCAGTCGATTATTGCCAAGGGAATCCTTCGCCCGACCGGCTCCGCCAACGATACCAACGGCATGGTTCCCCCGCTCCGCCGACGGTACAGGATCATCCGTCCTAAAACCGATTACGCGGCAGTTCGTGATGAAATTCTACGATTAAGGTCGGATTTCAACCCTTCCGGATATCTGGCACATATTCCTCTCTACCTGAAGCACAAGGAACTGCTGCTGACCCTGCAGGATTATGTGAGGAAATACCCTGACGCCTTAGACGAGTCCATGTCCAAAAATGAACGCGCTTACGCTGTCTGGGGATATGAGAAACAGTTGGACGACTCTTTGTGTAAAAACATGCTTCGTTTTATAAATTGGGAAAATCGGTTAAACTATTATCATACACCGGAGCCGTTTTTTGACTGCTTATGCCGCGGAATCTATACAGAATCTGTTCTAGCGCTGGAAAATAAAGATATTTGGTTCTCCTTGCGCAAACTCTTCAGCAAAAATCCGCAATCCAAAGGTTTTTACCTATACGGTTGTTTTTTCGACGCCATCGTTTATGGGGAAGGTAAAAAGATCACGAGGCCAGACGCGCTGGAAGGTTACGCGCAAGCGTTCCGATCACCCCCGCGAGTGCGTTATTGGGGCGATCTGGACTACGAAGGCATCGGCATTTACCTGAATATATCCAAACCGGATATAACCCCGTTTGTTTCGGGATACGCGGCTATGCTGCGCTACGCGGACGAACGCCCACTGACACGATGCGGAACCGCTCAGATACCCCCCTCGGATATGGATGCGTTCACGCGTCATTTTGACAGCGATACCGCCGCGAAGATCCTGTCGCTTCTGGAGGCCGGCTTATACATACCACAGGAAATATGCGGATATCCCCGGCTGATATCCGCTTTGGAGCCAGTAAATGATTGAGTACTTGAAAGGCTTTTCAAAAAGAATGGAATTGACGGCCGCCGTGGATTCCATCATAAACCGCGCGAACAGAAATCAGGAGATTGAGCGGTTGTTCCCGCCAAACGAATTGGACAATCTCATCCTGTCCGTGCTGGTGTTCATCATGGAAAAGACTCTGGCCGAGGAAGAGAGCTGCACCATAGACGCCATAACCGATTTTATCGCGGCCATCCTTCCGGAATACGGCAAAAACATGAACCGAATTGAACAGGATTCTCTCGCCAGGTACCTAATCAAGGATATTCTGCAAAATAAGGGCGACGCGAGGTTATACGCCGTTATGGATTATGAGACGGGAAAACGGCTGTTTCCCGTCAGGCTGATTACCGACAAACTGGACGAGAAGAATCGGATCCTGTACGAACTGACAAAACAGGGCTATGATTTTCTTTTCCGGACGAAAGAAGTCGACGACGAGCTTGGCTTTCAAATTGAAACCATACGTCTGCGCATGCTGATCAGTAAGAAGAATTATAAAAAAGCCCTGTCGCAAAGCCAGTATATCATTGCCATGCTGCGGGAAAAACGGAACGAGTTACTGCAGTTTGAAAGACAACTGCGGCACGACGTCTATTCGGTATCGGGTGAGGAATACAGCGGATTGATCGGCGGCGTGGATTCCATGCTGCGTGAAGAATACGAAACCATGGGGGAAATCGAGCGCGTCATCGATTTGGCGGTCGCGCATTTAAAGGAGGAAAGCAGGCTGCGGGTTTCACCGGATGAAAAAACCGCAGCCGCGCAGCGCGAGGTCTTCCTCATTTCGAATAATGTGCGGCGCGCCTTGGCACTTCAGCGGGATCTGTTAATCCGCTGCGAAAGCATGCGTAAGCTGTATCTTGTCCAATTGCGGGAATCAATAGAGTTTCAGCAAATCAAACGCTTCAATTTCAAGGAAGAAATTCTGGAACCCATTGAAAAACTGGCCGGCTTGGATATCGCGGCGGCAGACAGCCTGAGGAAAAGTTTACTGCTACCGCTGTTTTTACCGGAGCTTAACCATATATTAAATCTGTCGCTGGCGTATGATCGCCAAGCTAAGATAAAAGAGAACGCCGCGGAGGTTTTAATTGAAGAGGAAGAATCGCTGCGGGACGAACACAAACAGGAACGCGTAAGAACGCGTAACGAAAGCCATGCGCGGATCATCAGCCTGCTTCTGGAGTTCGCCGAGAATCACGCCCCCCGGTTTTCATTCGGCGAGTTTTTTGAATCCATACGCGAACATAAAAATCTGGACGAGATGACCGCCGAGCGTCTGCTGTTTTTGGATATGCTGAAACTGTATGAAATACGGGAAATTGATTTTGATAAATGGCGTGAGGAAAACGCTCCCGCCGCCGATTGCATGGGCGAGTTCGACCTTTCCTACTGCTTAGCGCGGTGCATGAACCGTGTGCTTTCCCTAAAGCGGATGGTTATTGATAAATCAGGGGAAGACAGGGTCTGTTGCGTGACCGGCGACGGTGAGCGCGTATATATCCACAATCTGAAATTTGAGGTAACTTTGCGTGAGACAAACGGCTAAAATTCTGACCAAACTGCTGACGGACGGCGAACTGAGCCCGTCCGACGCGCCGATGATCGCGGATTTCCGTGATCCGGAAGTGCGCGCGGAGTTGGATATTTGGGGAGAGGAAATGGGCTTTACGCTGAAAGACATCAATGGTTCGATGTACCTGATCCCCGACACCGACAGCGATTTACTGTCCTTTTCAATCAAGGACATCCGTGAAAGCGGAAAAACAATAGACGCTTTCTTGCAATGCTATATCATCATGATCATTCTATGGCTTCTGTACGGCGGTAAAAACAATAACCCCAAAAGCGCCGTATTCCTTCAAATTAAGGACATTGTCAAGACTGTGGACGAACGCTTCGCGGAGATCCCGGCGGAACTGCCGATGTCCATGGAGGATGTATTCGAGATCAACTTTACGCAGATCGCGGCGACCTGGAACGCCATGCCCGTTTATGACGACCTGCGGCGTAAAACAAAAACCGGTGCGACACTGCAGGCGTGCCGGCTTTTGGAACGCCAGCGTCTGGTGGATCTGCTGGACGAAAACCGGGAGATACGGCCCAAAAAACGGCTGGACGATCTGATGATTGGCTATTATCTGGACATCCGGCGCGTTAAGGAACTCCACGCGCTGTTCGACGGAGGTATGTTATGCCAAAACTGAACCGGATACGCATCTCCAACGTTTCCTATGACAATAAATATATCCTCGACCAGCTCTACGACTTGTACGGAGGCGAACACACGTTGTTTAACCTGGCCAACGGCAGCGGCAAAAGCGTGCTGGTGCAGATGATCATGCAACCGGTTCTCCCCTGTCAGCGCATCCACGAACGGAAGATCGAAAGCTATTTGTCCAAAAACAGTTCGCCCACCTATATCATGCTGGAATGGATTTTAGACAACACCCTTATCCCCGTATACTTTCTGACGGGCATTGTCATGTGTTCCGTCGGCCAGGGTGACGAGACCGGATCGAGAGTCAAATACTTTACGTTTACGTATAAATATGAAAGCGCCTCGGACTACGACATCGCGCACACGCCGCTGATTCAGCGCGAGGCGGACGGCTATCGGTATATGCCCTATGAAGAGGCCAGCCGGACACTGAAAAGCGTCCGCGACGAATTACGCCCCATGCGCTGTTATCTCCGTGACAACTCGGACAAGTACCAACGGGAACTGCGCGAGCACGGAATCTTCGCGAAAGAGTGGCAGTTGCTGTCTCGCGTGAACAACAAAGAGGGCGGCGTGGACGAGTTGTTCTCGGACTGCAAATCATCCGACGCGCTGCTGAATAAATGGATATTGAAGACAATCGCCGATAATACCGATCCGGAAGAAAAAAACCTGTCTGAAATGTTTCAAGCTTTATTCTCGGCTATCCTGGAGCAGGAAAGCACAATCAAGGAAAAAGAGACGCTAACGGATTTTCTGCTGAAAGCGGATCAATTAAAAGAAGATTTGCGTAAACTCCGCGGCGGCTTAGGCGAACTCGAAAACACGGAGCGCCTCTTATGCGGTCTGCACGCGTATTTCTTACTGCGTGTAGATCAAATAGACGCGGAAAAACAGGAATGCGCGCGGGCGGAAGAGGAGCGGCGGACAGAAAAACAGCGAATCAGATACGAGGAACTCTCTGAGGAATGGCATACGGCAAACGAATCATTCCTGAATTGCGAGGATGATTACGGGAAACGCCGCACGGAATCGGAGATTCAGAACGACAGGCTGATCGCGGCGAAGCGGGAACGCGATATTATGGCAGCAGCCGAACATATGGCGGATAAGCGCGGAGCGGAAGCCGAACTTCTGGCGCTGAAGGAACAGTTGGAGCGAATAAAAACCGGTGAAACCGTTCGAAAGGCCGACGATATACTGTTCTCTCTGAATAAAGCTTACGCGGACGAGATAACCCGTAACAAAGAACGCATCGGAGCATTGGCAAAACGTACGGCTGATCTTGAAGAAATGCTGTCAGAAGCCGGAAAGAATAAAAGCCAAGCCGAAAACGAAATCAAACAATTGTCTGAAGAGCTCGGTTCGCTCAACAAAAGCATTGATGTATTTTTGGAATATGAAACGAATTGCCTGGAGCGGCTCAACATTACCATACGCCGTAATCTCTCCAAAAGACTGGACGACGGAGACATAGCGACCGCTAGCGCGGCGCTCGGTAAGCGTGTCAGCGAACGGACACGTGAATCGGCTGAATTAAAACTCCGCTTGGACGCGGAGATCAAACGGAAAGAGAACCTTGATTCCGAAACAGCTATGCTGCGCGATCAACTGACAGGCGTGAAAGTTGAACTTTCCCAAAAGCAAGCCGAGTTTGACGAATACAACAAAATTATACGCAAACTGCGGGAAATCGCCTCCCGGCAGAAAGTGTCCGGTCAAGCCGGCGATGCCGCCGACAGTCTAAACGCGTTGAGGCAGCAATCCACGCAGCGTAAAACGGAATTGTCACAGTGGGAAGCCCTGCTGGCCGTCCGGAGCGAAACATTAACCCGTTTTAAAATGAACAGCCTTCATAACGCGCCGGAATTCGTAACATTGCTGAAAAATGGCAATATACCGTTTATCACCGGCGAGGATTATCTGAAAGAAAGGGACGGGGCCGAACAGGAAAGGCTGCTTCGCTTAAACCCCATGCTGCCGTTCAGCTTTCTGGTCGGTCGCGCCGATTTTACCCGAGCTGCCGCGCTTCGGACCGATGACGGGATAGACCGTATTTGCCCCGTCTTTGTCCTGGAAAACGCGGGCGCGGATCTGGCTGCCGGCGATCAGTCGGCGGCGCTGACGGAATTCGGGCAGGCGATGTGCTTTTATTATGAAAATTCTTTTAGGCCGGATACCAAAGACGCCTTCGGTCGGGCTTTGGAAAACGACGTGGAGAGGATTAAAAACAGCCGTGATATGTGGCGGACAGAGTTGGAGAGCCTTCAGAGGGACATAGACTTCCTCGAAGCGTTTCCGTACGGCGCCGACAGCGGGCCTGGAATCGAACAGGCATTAATCGCGATGAACACCGAACAAAACCGGCTGATAGAACAGATAGAAACTAACAGACGCGAATCCGCTGAATCAGCCTCACTAGCCGATGCTTTACGCGTGGATATGGAAACGAGCGTAAACGAGACGCTGCTGGCCAAGCGGAATATGGCTCTATTTGAAGAGTATCTCACCGAGAATGAGAAATATATACGCATTGTGGAGCAGTTGGAGAGAAGCGGGGCAAGGCGGAAAGCATTACAGCGGCAGATCAGTGAGATCGTCGCGGACGAAACCGGGTGGAACAGTGAGATCCGAGCCAACGGGGCTGAAAGGGCAACGCTTACGTTGCGCAGGAATATAACGGCTGGGAAACAGGCGGAACTAAACCCGCCAAAAAACGGCAAACTATTGGATTGGCCGGTTTCAAGACTGGAAGAAACCTATGGAGAGATTAAGTACCAACAGACCGAAAATGAAAGGGTTATACAAATCCAGCTCAGCGAGTGCAACAGGATAAAAACCAACGCTGATAAGAAATTGAGCAGGTACAGGCATATCCCTGCCGAGACAATCGAAGCGGCGGAGTTTGACGAGACTCGTTTGGAGTGGCTTTCTGAGAACGAAAAACAGATGGAACAGATTCTCCAGGAAAAAAGGAGTGAGGAATCGAAAGCTAAAAGCATGTATGACAGAGCTGAAGTTAATCTGGACAACTGTCGGAAACGTCTGAGGGAAGAGGGTTGGACGGAGCCCTTACGGACGGAAATAATTAAACGCGATTATAAGAACAGGCTTGCCGTAATCCATCTGAAATTGAGTGAGATTTCGGAAAATCTCGCGGCTTTGAATCGTGAACACGTAAAATGCCAGGCCGATATAAACCGGATTCTTCGTATTGTCGACGATCCCTCCGGCGACAGGGCTCCCGAGCCGGAAAACGGCTGGGGCAGCGTAGACATTGACGCTTCGTCGGCGAGGCTCAAACAACTGCGCTCCGCCAACGACGCGTTACGCCACTCCGCGATGGAAGCGGCGCGGGAGCTGGAATTCGGATTCACCGGGAAACACGCCGGAATCGATTGCCTGCTTTCCTCACTTCATGTCGGTCGCGACGATTCTTACGCGGAATACACCATAACACTTGAACGCCTGACCCTCCAGTGCGAACAACTGGAAAAAAACGTACAGGTTTTAAACAGCTTCCTCGAACGGCTGGAGGATCAACAGTCAAATGTCGTATATCACGCGCATGCCCACGGCAAACGACTGCATGCCGAGATTAAGAAGATCACGGAATTGTCGCGCATAAAACTTTCGCCTGACAGGACCAAACAGCAGACATTACGCATAGGCGTGCCCGAAGAACCGGACGCGGAGGCCGTGGAGCGGATTCGCAACCATGTGGATACCTGTATCGCCGAGCTGCGTCAAAAACAGAATAAGAACGAGTTAACCGATAAAATGCTCAGGCAGATGATTGATACGCAGATGTCTGATCGGGAAATATTAAACCAGATCATCGGACAGAGTTCCATAGATATCAGTCTGCTCAAAGTAGACGCCATACAGGCCAACAGCAGGCTGCGCACCTGGGAGAGCGTTATAAAAGACAACTCCGGCGGGGAACTGTTTGTTTCGTGCTTTATTCTGCTGTCTGCCCTGATGGAATACGCGCGTTTAAATATGCCGATCGCCGCAGGCGCCAAAAAAAGCGGCGCTAAAGTCATGCTGATTGATAACCCATTCGGAAGAACATCGTCCGAACACCTGTTGGACGCGCTTATTCAAGCTGCCGGTCAATTCGGCATGCAGATGATCTGCCTGTCCGATTTGAGCCAAAGCTCCATAACAGGCAAATTCTCGCTCATTTATCAGCTAGCTCTGCGCCCCGCGCTGTACAGCAACAAACAATATTTGAAAACCAACGACGTGATTAGAGGTACGCTTACTCAAAAAAACAATTTGGACTATGTTTCCATGAAACATGAACAGATCAGTTTGTTTTAGCTTAAGGCAGTTGGAAAAAAGACCAGCCGTAGGGACGTTATGAAAAACGTCCCTACATTCAAGCCAATTGTCGTGACAAGCGATGAGAATAGCGTTAACTATCTCAAGCTGGCGACAATGGCGTCTTTCGCGTTAATACGCACGCTCACCGCGTGTGAGTCAAGTATCTTTGCTTCCCCGCCCAACCAAAGCGCGCGGAAATCATCTATGCCTGTTTCTACGCGGACTTCAGCGGTCTGCGGGCATTCACTGGGGTTTATAATCCATAGATAACGATAACGTTCGCCGCCGTTCGAGCTGAGCCGCGCTGTCAGCGCGGAGTTGGTTATGCTTACTTCAGGCTTGAAATTGTAAAATTCACTCAGCCATTTGAAATAGCTCTTATTAGCCGCGTCCTTAGTCAGATGATATGCCAGCGACGGCGATGTGCCTATCAGCATGGTCTTGCCGGCGCCCCATATATTGATCGCCGCGAGGCAAGCGCCGTCAACCGCCCCGACTTCCCGGCTTTCAGTCAACGTATAGGTTTGAAGATACTCGCCGGTAAGGATTTGCGAGCCGCTTATATCCACCCGGCGGTTATCGAGAATATCGGGGATAAACATCACGTCCGCCTCATTAACGCCGAAAACCCGCGCCAGTATGCCTCCGGGCTGTATTTCGCGCGCTTTGCCCCTGCCGCCTAAGTAGCCCGGGCATCCTTCACTGACTAATATTCCTCCTGTTTTAACCCATTCGGCAATTCTCTCTGTCTGCGCGTCTGTCATCATCAACGGGTATGGCAGATATAATTTCCCGTATTCGTCGATATCATTTATACGCACCCAATCAGCTTGGATTTGATTATCAAAGAACCCTTGATACGCGCCATGGATGATCGGAAAATAGTGATCTTCCGCCCCAAACGCGGACAGCAGTTTTGACGCGGTCTGACTTTCAGGCAGAACAACAATGCCCACATCCCCTTTGACAGGCGCGGAGTCCATTAAAGATTTTTGCGCCGGGTTATTGGACCATTTGGCCATTTGGGAAGCCATACGGGATCTGGGCGTTTCTTTGCCATCCATACCGTAAGGGCCAAAAGCGCCGAATAAAGGGCCGTCCAGTAAAGGGCGCCAGCGTGGAAATAGAATGCCGCGCGCGCCGCCTGCCATGGAGATCATATTCCAAAGACGGATATCTTCCGCCTTAGTGATACGTCCGTCGGAGAGCGGCCTGCCGGTAAGCTGAGGCTGAAGCCATAAAGGCCCGCCTTGGGCTTCCGCGTGCCAGAAGGTTTTGCCTTTCGCTCCGGCCCGGGTCAGATCCGCCGCGCAAAATGCCTTATAGGGCGCGCTGCCTTTTCGAGTAGGCACGAAAGTATAACCGTAGAGTTCCACGGCTTCCGCAGCCATCCAATCGTCGGAGCCGCCCAGGGCCATGTTGTCTAGGCTTTGGGCTGTGCCGTGCGCGCTTATCAGGCAGTCGGGGTCGATCTCCCGGATACATTCCGTTTTGAAACGCATGTGGTTATAAGCGTTAATTTTCCGAAACTCCAGCCAATCAAAGCACTCCGGGTATAATTCCAGTTTATGCGGCGGATTTACCTGGCTCCAATCGGTATAGCTGTATCTGTACCATGCCTGCCCCAGTTCCCGTAGGCCGCCGTATTTATTTTTGAGCCACTCGCGGTACGCCTGAACCGCGGTGTCATTATAATCGACATGGTGCCGGTAATTGCACTCGTTCCAAATATCGTATCCAAGCAGGGCTTTATGGCTCTTGTAGCGGCGCGCCAGCTCGTTCAAAAACGTTCTGACCAGGTCTCTCGCTTTGGGATGGTTGAGGCAAAGTTCGTTGTGGAACCCTCCAACCGCGCAGCTTACGCCCATTTCACTGAGCGGGGCGGTTCTGTCCGGCCCTTGGTTAAGCAGTTCTGGATACTTTTGATAAATCCACTCCGGCAGGCATGAGGTGATTTCAGCGATGATGGTTTGAATGCCGTATTTAGCGGCCAGATCTAGCTGAGCGTCATAATCCTCCCAATCATAAACACCGGGTGCCGTTTCAATAGCGCCCCACATAAACCAGTGACGGAAGATATTCATGCCATCCTCGGCGGCTTTTTGATAATCGCGCTCCCAGTCTTTCTTAGGAGGATTGGATTTACGGAAATAAACCGCGCCATATGGAAACTGCATAGGAACTTTAGAAGACATCATAATTTCTCCTTAACTCAAATAAACAGCGACGGCTTCCCATACGTCAAGCCTGTCCACAGCAAAATCAACCTTGCCGCCGCCTTGTGTAAACGCCAGTTCCTCCCCGTCAAACAGACGCGCCGTCTTCACGGCTTGTTTGCCCCGAGGAAGTTTTACGGAAACACTAAGCCCACGCAAGGGCGTACAGCCTGTTAAGGGGCGTTTGCCGGCGCCGTTTACAAGCTCCAGTAACAATAGATCCGGCTTTTCAAATAAGTTTGCCGTAAGTCCGGGGAATGGGGTTATATCCAGCGACCTGTCGCCTACGCATAGATCAAACAGCGACGAAGCCAGCAGGATGTGTTCATACAGGCCGAATTCCTCAATCAGATGGTTAAGTTGGAAGGTTAGCGTCAGGACGCGGCCCTTGCCGTAGGTACGTTCAATTATCAGCGGAATGCGGGTGTTGGGCGTTGGGATGCTCGCTCGCTCCGGCGGCGCGCCCACAGCCTCAAGCGGCGCGAACGGAGGAACAAAAGACGCGAGCATCCGCGAGCCGGCCGCGGGTTTAAAGATCCAAACCTTACCGCGCATGGCAATCAGCGGAGGGAGTTCGTCACTAAGACCTGCCCACGCGGGTTCGGGTCTTAGGTATGAGGCATACTGATATTCCCCGCTCTTTAGCGGCGGGACAATGCCGGCGGCTTCCATCAAAGCCGCTTGTTCCGGCACAGGCGCTTCCAGAATCAGACTGCCTCCTTCGCGGACAAACCCCGCCAGACCATAGGCCAGATCCTCATTCACCGGATAGCCTGAAGGTAAAATGACAGCCTTGGAATGGGAAATACCGGGAATAACATACTTGCCCGTAAGTACCCCGAATTGATACTGCCGCTCTTGAAGCGCGCGCATCCAGCCGTTTGGAGGACAATCACAACTGTAAAGCAGATCAATGTCCGAAACAAGGGAAGCGTTATCTATCTCCGCGTCCTGCGCGGCGTCCAGCCTGTTGACCCACTTTACCTGTTCAAGAATCCTTTTGTCGGTGACAGTGTCGGGCAGGCCGGTAATTGAGTGCCAGACAGAAGCGCCAACCGCGGGGGTCTGGCTGAGCCAGAAACGGTATTCGTCGGGGGGCAGTCCGGTATGACGCCAATCCATGCCGGGTGAGGAATGGATTATTCCAAAAGGCGGCGCCAGCGGCGAATCCAGCGCGCAGAGACGCGCGGTCAGCCCCGGCGTCCAATCTTTGGAGAGCCTGCTTATACCATGAGACATAACGTTTTGCGATTCGGCGCATACCATTTCACTCAATCGTCCGCTTAAA
>JAISZF010000026.1 GCA_031269415.1 Clostridiales bacterium | reverse complement strand
TTATGTTTCGCGCCGCGCAATGTCGGGGTATGCGGCGAATTTATGCCGAATTTGTGAACTTTTTGTAATTTTTTGTGAATTTTATAAAATTTGCTTGCAATTCCGGTGAATATATGATATAAGTAATTATTAGGTAAGCGGCTATCAAAAGGTACACCTTTTGATAGCCGCTTACTTACGTTTTGAGGCGCGATACTCCCGCAAACGCCTGTAAAACGTGGCTTCTTTCAGCCCTGTCTCCGCGAGAATGTCCGCGAGGGGCAGTTTTCCGCGTTCATAGCGGCGAACAATTGCGCCGAAGTTTTCAGGGGGCTTTTTGACAGGGCGGCCGAAGCGGACGCCTTTCGCTTTTGCCGCCGCGATGCCTTGCGCCTGGCGGCTTTTGATGTTCTCGCGCTCGCTGTGCGCCACGAACGACAGCACCTGCAAGACCAAATCGGCGATGAACGTGCCGAGCAGGTTCTTGTCGCGTCGCGTGTCCAAGAGCGGCATGTCAATGACGAATATATCCGCGCCGCGCTCTTTCGTGATGATACGCCATTGATTCTGGATTTCGTCGTAGTTTCTGCCCAGGCGGTCAATGCTCTTGACGTAGAGCAAATCGCCAGGTTGCAGCCTGTTCAGCAAGGCTTGATAGGCAGGCCGCTGAAAGTCCTTGCCGCTCTGCTTGTCCGTGAAAATGTTCGCGGCAGGCACGTTCATTTCGCCCATCGCGATTAACTGCCTGTCCTCGTTCTGATCCGCGCTTGACACGCGGACGTAGCCGTACACGGTATATTTGTTTGACATAACAGGTTGTTCCTCCTTGTTGTCGGATTGTCCGCGAATATAAAAATACCGGCAGGGAAAGGGATTGCTCCACCTCCCGCAGGTATCGTCACCGCCGAAGCGTTATCAAATGCGGACGATTACGCGCGCGGATTTTGTGAAAGCGAGTCGAAATCACGGACACAAGGTAGACATCGTACACAGTCCGCGCTTTGTGCGGTGTTGTCGGCTATCACCCCTCCCGGCTGTGCCTCATTCTGCTACGGACGGGCAGCCGCCATACTGTAATAGCAGTGGATTGGACACCCACCCTTTACAGCATAACTTCTCAAAAACGTTATGAGCCGAAGTTTTAAAACTTGGGCCTATTCTGGTGGAAAAATTTTAGAACAACTTGACAATATTCCCTAGATGAAGAGGATATTAACCCTTTAAACAGAATAAAAAAGGTTAAAAGTGAATTATGATAATACAGATATAGAAATTTTGTAAAGGAGTTGATAATGCCGCTTATGACAAAGACTAACGCTGTTCGATTGCTGGAAACCGCAGACATTAAACACTCCATCCGTGAATACAATACCTCGGACGGCGAGATTTCCGGCGTTGCCGTGGCGCGGAAAATAGGGCAGGAACCGGAACGCGTTTTCAAGACATTGGTAACGGAGGGCAAAAACACCGGCATTAATGTGTTTGTTATTCCTTGTGACTGTGAGCTTGATTTGAAAAAAGCGGCGCTGGCCGCGGGCGACAAATATATCGGGATGATTAGAGAACGCGACCTAGAATTCCGGACGGGCTATGTCCACGGCGGTTGCTCTCCCATTGGCATGAAAAAAATTTTTCCAGCGTTCATTGAGGAAACGGCTTCACTTTTTGAAACTATTTTTGTCAGCGCTGGACGTGTCGGTTTGCAGGTAGAAATAAATCCTGTTGACCTGGCCGGAATAACAGGGGCTGTTTTCAGTGATTTGATTACGGAGACTCCCTTAAAATAGGGACTCCGTAAGATATTTTAAGGCTTCCTGACTTCATTCCACCAATCCGTATTTGACCTTTATTCTGTCAAGTTTTTCCAACATGGCCTGCGAAATGATCAAAAGAAACATTACCGTAGCGGTTGCGTGGACGAGGTCGAATGGAATGCCTTGCAAATATGCGGCGATAAGCATTTCTTTTGTCGGCGTTGGCTGGTACATTAGTACCATCGCGGGGTTCATAACGCCGCCGTATATAAAGAACGCCGCAAAAGCGCCAAAAACCGCGAGAGAACCTGAGTGGCGGCGTAACAGGCCTTTGCGGAACAGTATTCCGGCAAGGAAGCCTATCATGCCGAAGGCAAACATTTGCCAGGGAGTCCACGGACCCTGGCCGAAAAACATATTGCTTACGAAACCTGTCATGGCGCCCACCAGGAAACCGGCCTCACCGCCGAAAGCTACTCCCGCTATAATCACTAGCGCGATGACGGGTTTGAACTGCGGAAGCATAAAAAACGCCGTCCGCCCTGCTACTGCAATTGCGCAGAGTACCGCAATCACTATCAATTCACGCGCCTGCGGCTTACGGGCTTCGAATACCAGCGCGAACGGCAGCATAGTTTCAAGGATTATCAGCAGCGATATTAAATAGTATTTCCGGTCATCCAAAAAATAGTAGCCTGTGTAAATCGTCAGCGGAATCATGAGCAGAATCGCCCCCGCCGCTGCCAGGGTGCGTTTAGATAAATTTCGTTTTTCCGGAGAGGTTTTTGACAATGCGTCCGTTTCGGCCCGCTTCCAGGTCAAGGCCAGAACAAGCGCAATCATTTCCCCGGCCAGCGCGAATATAATACCGGCATACTTCCATGCGTCCGCCGCGTTGCTGGCCGCACTTACCGCTATGTCTCCGCCTGAAACAAACGCTTTCAGGCCGTCGAAATGGAACATTGCGAAAATTATTGTTAAAATCAGCATCGACGACGCGGCAACCGCTGCAGCTTTACGAAAAGAAGAAATATTTTTCGCAGGTTCAGACGATCCGGCATAGGTTTGGCCGTCAGAAAGCGAATATTCTCCGTGAATGTCGATATCTGCGGCGCCGGTTGTTTGGCCTCCCAGAGATGCGATTACGTCAGCGACGGTAACAGCTTTAGGTAAGAGGAAGCGCGCCATTCTATTGGCGCTTGAAGTGTAAAAACTATTACCGGAGAAAAAATTGCGCGGCGTGCCTTCGGATACAATACCGCCGTCAAAGAACAGTGCGCAGCGGTCAGCGTGTTCGGCGCAGAACTCAATGTCGTGGCTGACCATAATGACGGCGACTCCAGCTGAAGTTAATTTTTTTAAAATACCCGCGAAAACTTGCTTAAATTCCGCGTCCAGACCCTTTGTCGGTTCATCTAAGAGCAAAACGCGCGGACGCAGCAATAGCACTTTAGCAAGCGCGGCTCTTTGCTGTTCCCCTCCTGATAAGTCATAGGGATGCGAATCCAAAAAACCGTTCAGGCGGCACAAGGCGGTTATATTTTCAAGACGCGACATTTTCTCAGCTTTCGTAAGTTTCATATCTGATAAGATTTCTAATAAATCTTCGCGTACGTTCTTTTTTACAAATAAAGACTGCGGGTTTTGCGGCAAAGCGCCAAGAAAACCGCCGAGTAAATTGGTGGTTTTTTCAATTGGCTGGCCGTTTATAAGAACTTTTCCGCGGTATGGGTGATTCAGGCGCGCCATAAGTGAAAGTGCGGTCGTTTTACCGGTGCCGTTCCCGCCGATTATCGCGGTCAATTCGCCCGGGAACATTTTATATGACAAACCTTTTATGACGTCAGGTAAGTTTTGGCCGTACTTAAACCATACTTCTTCAAATTCAATAACCGGAGGGGCGGAACGGGATAAAACATTATCCGTCAGATCCGGTTTTATTATATCTTTGTTGGCGGATACTCTCTTATAAAGCCATGCAGAACCGTCTCTGACAGTGACTGGGCAGTCTTCGCCGCGGCTTGTATTTATTCCGGCCCAAATACGCATTGCCGCGGGCATGGCAAGAAACATTCCATGCCCGCGCTCTCGCAGCGCAAGCCCGACTTCGCGAGATGTACCTTCTGCAAGTATTTTTCCGCTGTCCATAACAATTATACGGTCAGACAGCGGGAAGATTTCCTCCAGCCGGTGTTCGGTGAGAATCACTGTTACGCCCAGTTCGCGGTTGATTTTACTGACTGTCATCAAGAATTCTGAAGCAGCGATCGGGTCGAGCTGGCTGGTTGGCTCATCAAGGATTAACACCTTAGGTTGCGTTGCCATGACGGAAGCGAGCGCAAGAAGCTGTTTCTGGCCGCCGGAAAGTTCCGTGACATTTTTGTAAAACCAAGCCTGAATACCAAAAAAAGAAGCCATTTCCGCCACTCGCAGCCTGATTTCCGCCGTGCCGCAGCCTAAACTCTCCAGCCCGAAAGCTAACTCATGCCACACTTTGTCCGTTACAATCTGATTTTCCGGATTTTGCATGACAAATCCTATTTTGGCGCTTGCGTCCCGCTGGGAAAGAAGAGAAAGCTCCGTACCTTCAAAATAAATAGCGCCGGTCACCGTCCCGTGCGGAGCCAAAGAAGGTTTGAACTGCCGCAGCAAGGTTGTTTTACCGCAACCGGAAGGTCCGCAAAGTGTCACAAACGCGCCTTGCTCAATCTTTAGTGAAATATTATCCAGAGCCGGTTTTTTTCGTTCCGGATAATAAAAGGTCAGTTTTTCGGCGCGATAGCTTTCCATTTGTAATCCTCCCGAATGTTTATTGTTAACGGCAGGGCGCTCAACGCCAGGTAAACTAAGTACAGGCTGATGGTAAAAGCACTGTTAGTAACACCTTTAACGGTCGGTAAATACCGAAAATACAATCCGCCCGCCAGGGCTCCTGAGACAATGTACGCAACGCACAAAAATATAAATGCAAGCGCGTACATGTCGCGATTATCTAAACGGTAAATAGAGAAAGCCGTCCGTCCGGGCAATCCGTATCCGCGTGCTTTCATACTGTCAGCGGTTTCAATCGCGTTTTCCAGTGCCCACGTTACCATAATGGAAAGAATTTTTATTCCATGCTTGGCGCGTTGAAATATATTGCCGTTCGACACATCACGTCCGATGCATTTTTGCGCGTTGGAAATGACTTTAATCTGCGCGCGAAAACGCGGCACAAAACGCAAAGCCATTGAGAGTATCAAAGACATGGCGGGGATAATTTTTCCAAACAAATATACAAACTTATCCGAAGTCATGACAGTGTTGAAACACGAAAACCATGATATGACTGTCACGAGCATAGCCGCTGCCACGGTACCGTAAATGATGGATTCCAGCGTAAGAGGATTGCCATCCGGCAGGTAAGCCAAAATCGTGCTGCCCTTATGATTGAAAGCCAAGTTTAACAGTACGGTCATAATCATTACCGGAAACATATAGAAAAGACTGAATTTAACCGCTTTTTTCCCGTTCAAATACACGGAATATGAGAACGCGCAGACAAGCGACACCGCCAGACATACCGGATGTGTGAAAAACATGGAAAACGCGATTACCGACGCGAAGTACAACATATTTACAATTGGGTGATAGCCGGAAAACGAATCACTCATCCTTTTGTTTTCCCTTAATCCAATATTCACCGAGGTCGCGCCCTAAATCACAAGTATAACGCCATTCGACAACATCGCCGTCTTTAAGCTGATACCTAGAAGAGCCGTAATTAGGATACCAGTCATTGACTTTATACATCCAACCGGATAATTCGCCCGCGTCGAATTCGTATAAATTGTTAAGACCCTCAATGTAAGCCGAGTTGTATATGGGCGTATTAACAAATTCCAGGTGAATTTTTGCGCGTTTCATTTCACGCTGGAGTACGTTAAACACGCTCTCACCCTCGTAAAATGTCACAGTTGCCGCGGGGAAAATTACGCCGTCTGTTGGGACAAGTTCCCATTTTTCTTTATCTAGCAAGTTCATTTTGTCAAGAAGCGTATCACAGCGTACGGAAAGTGTACAGGAATATTCGCCGTTGCTGACGGTTACGTTTTGAGGCTCTACAGGAGTCGGATTACCTTCCGGTACAGGAGTGGTCAGGTACTGATCTTTAGCGGATTCAGTACCGTCTTCCATATTTTCTACCCTTGGAGATAGTGCAGCACTTTGGTTTGCGGCTGCTACAGAATTATCTTCCACAGGCGGCGGCGCGTCTTCCACTATTTCAAGAGATACGTCTTCCGCCGTCTCAGAGGACAAATATTCTTCCGTTTCAGGAGCAGGGGATAATATGTCCTCTGTCAACACAGCAGACGGCAACGGAGCCTTGTATAGGGTCTTGTCCAACATCCCTGCCAGCGCGAGTACGCAAACGGCAACAACAATAATAATGATAATTTTCTTATGTCGGTTCATTTTTATTTCCTCACATTAATTCTGCCAGACGGAGCATGCGGTACATCATTTCCGCTACCTCACAGCGTTTTATATCCTCAGCGGGCTTTATATCAAATTCTGAATCATCTAAGATACCTTCGGCATAACAAAATGCGAGCGCGCTTTGCGCCCAGCCCGCTATTGTGCGGTAATCACCGAACTGAGCTAATGTATCGCGAATTGCCGTTTCGTCCATTACGGTGTCCATGCCGCACAGTTTTGCCGCGCGTACGGTCATAACGGCAGCCTCTTGCCGCGTAATCGTACCGCCCGGGTTAAAAGCCGCCGCCGATACGCCGGTAACAATTTCGTAAAAGTACGCTGTATTGACAGGTTTTTCAAACCACGCGGAAACAGGAATATCAGCAAAAACAGACGTTCCTGTTTTTTCCGGCAGCCCTAAAGCAAGCGTAACTATAGCGGCGAATTCCGCGCGCGTCATAGTAGCGTCCGGATCAAAAACGCTGTCGCTTTTACCATTTATGATACCGCGCGAGGCGAGAGCTTCAATGGCGGCTTTGTTTTCGCCGCTTTTCACATCTGCGAAAGTTTTGCCGGGGGCTATTACTGTAACAGCTTTTACGTCTTCATGTTTACCGGGCAGTCCTATTGCGGCGTTTGCCGCCGGAACCGGCGCAAACTCATTGCGCTTTACAGTATCCGACATTTGATAGAGGCTATTTTGGCCGTTTGCGGCTCTCTGCGCTGCTGCCAGTCCGTACAGCACCTGTTCGGAAGACATCTGGGCGTTGCCTATGCCCGCCCCCGTATGACGGAAGCTGCCGTCCGCGTTTCTGAAACTCAAAATATTATCTATGAGAGTATGCCCGTTTTTTACGAAACGCGCATCATCGGCGGAAATTCCCAATTCACAAAGCGCTACGAGTACCTGTACGACGCTTTCGGAGTTAACGTCCCCCCAAGCAGTGTAGCCGCCGGATTTATCCTGCAAATCCGATAAAAAAACAAGGGCTTTACTGGTTGCTGCTTTAACGTCCGGATTATCCTGATACTTTGCCAAAGCCTGCAGAGACATACCTGTAAGGTCAGGTTCACCACTTTCATTGGTATTGGTCTGACCGGAAACGTTGGCTGTCAAACTCCAGCTGCCATCCGGATTTTGCCGTTTGAGAATCTCTTCAATGTAAAGTTCGCGCGTCGCCTGTGTTTTTGCGTCTTTATTTTCCGGAACGGGATAATTAAAACTGTCCAGCGCTATCAGCGCCCAAATAGGGCCGTTTACGCCCTGCCAAACAGTGCTTTCAAAATCGCCGAGAGGAATCGTAAGGTCGTATCCCCCAACGTTGCGCGGATCGTATCCGGCTGCGGTAAGGCCGAGAATCACGCGGGAATAATCCGTGTATTTTTTTTCGTGTAAAATGCCGTTATGGTCTTTAACATATTTTTCAACCGCCTTGTAATATGTTGTGTAATATGAAGCCGGTACATCGTATCCGCTGCGGGCCAGACCTATTACCGCCCATTCTCCGCCTACAGACCCCACTTCAGGGTTTTTCACCGTTTGCAGCATATACGTTGCCGTATCTTTGACTGCCTTGTCAAGCTCATCAGCGCTTGCCGCAAACGCTGATGAGCACAGAGTAAGGGCAAGGACGAACGCGAGAATTACCGGAAGTAATTTTGTACGTATTTTCATATTTATAAACACTCCTTTAAAATGCTGCCAGTGGCGCTGGTGACTGATATCGTTTACAACTTATGTTTTTGCTATAGTCTCAATATAGCGTTGAAATAGAACTGCCGCCTCCGCGCGCGTAGCCGTTGCGCCCGGAGCCAGGGTCTCCGGTGTATTAGCTTGGAGCAGCCCGGTTGCGCTGCTCCAGTTCATTGCCGCCTGAGCCCAGTCTGAAATACTGCCCGCATCAGAATAATACGATAAATCAGCTGTTTGCGTCACATCAAGTTTTTTCCATTGCGCGTATCGATATATTATTGCCGCGATCTGTTCGCGTGTTACAGGGTCATCAGCTCCAAATACGCTGTCACTGTAACCGCTGATGATGCCGTTAGTTGACGCCCACGCTACCGCGGTGCTGTACCATTGCCCGCCGGCAACGTCGCTGAAAGGCGTATCGTTTATTACAGATGGCTCGCCTTCGGCACGGTGCAGGATAGTAACAAACTGCGCCCTGGTCATAGTGTCATTTGGAGCAAATTTATGTTCTTCTATGCCTTTTACCAAAGCGTTTGCGTAGTTGAAGCGCACCGCTTTATAAAACCAATCCTCTTTAAATGTGTCGCCGAAGGGGCTTAACCATTCGGACACAAAGAATTTGGAAAAATGCGCAGTTTCAAAAAGAATAGCGCCCGTATCAGGATCGTATCCTGCGTTTTTCATTTCCTGAAAGCTTCCATCATCGTCAAGATAATAGGCGGTAAGAAGCTCAGTATCCTCGGTCTCTTTTGGCTGATAAGGGATACTTACCGTGATTGGACCGTCAAAGTAGCGGATAATATTATCATCGCTCCAAACCGTCAGTTCGATCGCGGTACTGTCTTTTAGGGCGGCTCGCTGTCCGGCGTTCAAATCAGTTGTTTTATTAATTTTTTTAATGACAATTCTCAATGTTTCGCCGGTGGCTGCGATTATTGATTCCAATGAGCCATTGCTGAATGCGATGCGGCCGGCAGGAGAGTTTACAACTAACTCCATATTGGCGTCTTTGAGCTTATTTAACAAGGTTTTCAGCATCGTCAATTCAGTACTCTCAGCATCCTCAGCGCCGGTTACCGTGAGGGCTATAGCCGTATTCCCGATACTGGCTGCCGCCTCAATAGCATTTCCCATTTCTTCAGTATTCGCCTCAGCTTTAGCCGTGTTGCCTGTTACAGCAGACTTAACTTCAATTTCGGTTACAAGTTTGGGCATAGCAGCTAAAGGTAAAGTCAAAGAAGCTTTTTCAGTGACCAGCCCGTTGGCGACGCCGGGATTATTGTTTTGCTCCGTATTTTTATCAGCTTCTGCCGGCGCTCTGTCTGGGGCGCTCAACCACTTGTTCCAGGTAGAAGAATTGCCCATTCCAGGGGAATTCATGCCTTCAAACCAATCCTCAACTTCGTAACGGTAATCGTTGACATAATGCCATACCACTTCAGCGTTATTTGACAGCGTATACTCCTTTAGGCCGTATCCTATATGTTTGCCGTTTATGGTGTACAACCAGCCGGAGTACCTTCCGTTAATTAATTCGCTTAGCCGGTAGCTGCCGAGAATATACGGAGCGTAAATACTTTCGATGTAATTTCTGTCGGGACTGCTGGCTCCTAATTCCGCGTCTGCCAGTGCCATTACGAATAAATCGTAAACAGTAGCGTTTTCATTTACATTATAGCTTCTTGTAGGTATCCAGGTAACGTAATTTGCACCTTTGTAATCCCCATCGCTGAGATCAATGTCGCCGTTTGAAAACGTGGAACCGATCAGACGGAAAGTAACTCTGATACTGTCAGAAGGGCCAGGCGGGTTTCCGCCGACTGTCTGAAGAGCATTGATAGCCGCAGTCAGAGCGTATTTTGATGTATTTACGGCGGTCTGCGGCATGCTGTCGTCTGCGGAAACGGCTTTCGCTTCTGTCAATGCAGCTTGCAGGCTATTCCAGCTGGAGCTTGTGTAACTGCTTTGATTCAGATTCTCCGCTTTTAAGATTTCAGCGTTCAGAGCGGTTTTATCAACTGTGTACGAAGGCAGCCTTGGCGTTACGTCCGTCATGTCGTAAAGAGCGTTCATATTATTTTTCAGCCGCCAGTATGCTACAAGCGCATATGCCGCATGTTCCGTCGCCGCTGAGTTAACGGGCCCGGATATTATATGCTTGAAGCCTCCCGTAGCGTCATCGCGGAAGGATATAAGCGCCTCCAATACACTTTTCCCGTTTTTAATAAAACGTGTATCCGTTGCGGGGTTGATATCAAGCAGGCAAAGGGCGGTCAGAACCTGCGCGCAATTCTCGGCGTTCGCGGAACCCCAGCTGGTATAAGTGCCTTCGTTATCCTGAATATTTGATAAAGTTTGAATTGCGCCTGTTACAGATGTTTGAAGTTCGCTCCAAGCCGGAACGCCTTCAATTTCCAGAGCATTATACGATGTTTCGCCCATTGCATAATATGGTGCGAGTGCTTGGAGTACCATGCTTGTGGTATCCGGGTCGGCTGTGTTTCCGTAAAGCGTCCAGCCTTTATCGGCAAGCTGGTTTTCCAGAATGGAGTTCAGGCAGAAAGCTTCCACTGTTGGCGGAACCTCATAACCTGCGCTGTTGAAAGCGATAAGCCCAAAAATTGAACCGTTGATCCCTTGTTTGTCCAGATAATCCGTATCGAACAGCGGAGAGAGTAAATCACGGTCATTCCAGTCGCTCGCGTCAATACCGAGTGCGGTCAGTGCGATTATGAGGCGTTCATTTTCTGTGACCTTGGTGTCATGAATTTGCATAGGGCCGGTTTTTCCAAAAAACTGAGCGTCCGTTTCCAAATTATTAAGGTAGATTTGCGCCCAGTTTTCGTCGAGCTCATTTGAACGGGCCAGCGCCAGAACGTGCCATTCATTGCCGAAAGCCGGATTTTCTTTATTGTTTTTGAGCCAGGCCAGCGTTTCGCGCCGGATTTGGTCAATGTTACGATCTTCCGGCGGTATGACCCCTGTTACCGTAACTTCCAGCCAAGGGGATATGAGCGGGGCAGAGGCGGAGCCATCAATAGCGGATAGAATATAAACGCCTGGTTCAGTAAAACTGACCACAGCTTTTCCGGCGTCATCGGTTACAGCAATGGGGCTCCCGAAATATCCCGCTCTGTGCAAAAATGGAGCTTCAAGCGCAACAGGAACAATGGCCGCTTCGGATATAACACCGGTTTTTTGGGCTCGCCATTCCATGTCGCTGTTGCCATACCAGTTAATATAGCCCCTGAGCGTCAAAGTAATGTCTTCACCGGTTTTAGTTTCAATTTTATTAACAGAATTACCTTCTTCGTCTTCAAACCAGACGAAATTATCCATATAGTAAATATCCTGCAGAATGTAAAAAAGCACATCGTCACCGGCCGCCAAAGCCGTTTGCGGTACGCTGTCACCTAACTGGGACGCGCCACCGTAGTTGTCCGGAGTATATATTCCGTTACCGGGCATGGCGCCATTGACGAAATAAAGCACATTGGAGCGAGGTTCTCCCAATATTTTTGTCACTAAGCCGTTTTCATCGACCACCAGATACTCGTTTAGGGCCTCATCGCCAAACAGATTTATATGCGCCGCGACAAGAGCATCAAGCGCAGTTGGCTGCTCTCCTGTGTAGTTATCAATGTAACCGTAGCGTTCAGATAAATCACTTTCCAGTGCAATCTTTTGTCTGGCCAGAAGGAAACCGCTGTTATCGCGCTGGAAAGTGACGGCAACGCTTATTGGCTCGTCCGCTGCGGCTATTAGAGAATTGATCGCATCGTTGAGAGCGTCCGTTGCGCTGTTGAGTTCTTTTTGCGCAGCGTTTTCCTTGTCGTAAACGCTTTGCGAAACAAACAGAACCGCTTGTAAAGCCGCCCAGCTATACGTTGTGTAATCTTCTTCAATAAGTGAATTGGCGGTTTTAATAGCTGCTTCCAATTGCGATTTGTCAGTTTCAGGTTCGGAAGGCAGTAAGGCTGCAAGCGCTGTTTCTACCTGTTCCTGAGTAGCCAGGGGATTGATGATTACCTGCAAAGCCGCGTTTTTTGCGTTTTCATCCGCCCCAGG
>JAISZF010000020.1 GCA_031269415.1 Clostridiales bacterium | reverse complement strand
AATGGTACGACGGATATCGTTTTCCCGGAGCGGAGACAATCTACAGCCCAAAATCGGTCGTCGAAGCCATCACCCGCAAGAGATGCAGCGATTATTGGAACCAAACCGAAACTTACGAGGCGCTGAGAATATATGTAGATATGAATTTCGATGGATTGAAGGATACGGTCATAGAACTCCTGGCGGGCGGAAGAAATCAAATCGACGCGCGTACGTTTACAAACGACATGACGACGTTTGAGTCCCGCGACGATGTATTGACCCTGCTGATTCATTTAGGTTATTTGGGGTATGACGCGGATACGCGGGAAGTGTTTATACCCAACAAAGAGATCGCCGATGAATTCGTTTCCGCTGTCAAAGGAGCCGGATGGGACGAGGCAGCGCGTACGGTAAGAGAGTCGGAGGAACTGCTTCAAGCCGCTTGGCGTCAGGACGCGAGGGCTGTGGCGGAATATCTGGAGAAAGCTCACGGCGATGTTTCACATTTGGTGTACAACGACGAAAACGCGCTTTCTTACGCGGTTTCGTTGGCATTCTATACCGCGAGGCAGTATTATGAGGTCGTCAGGGAAATGCCCGCCGGCAAGGGATTCGCTGACTTGCTCTTTCGTCCGCGAAAGAAATATCCCGATAAACCAGCCATGATTGTTGAATTAAAATGGAACAGAAGCGCGGTTACGGCTATTCGGCAAATTGAGGACAGAGATTACGCGGAAGCGCTGAAAGGCTTCGCGGGCGAAGTCTTATTGATCGGGATTAATTACAGTAAAAAAACTAAGAAGCATACGTGCGTGATCAAAAAGCTGGCGACGCCTTAGGTGGAGAAAAAAAGCGTGGAATATCCCCACGCTTTATTTTTCCGGGTTTTCTTGCGAAAACCGATCAATCTTATTATCCGATAAACTTTTCAAAAGGCTCCAGTTCTGCCAATGTTTGTCATAAGCGTCTAACATGGGGTACCGCTTGGAGACGACTCTTTCCCGCGCGCTTCGGCGGATATCATCCCCCAGTTCAGGATCGCCGCTCAATTCCAGAAGAAAACTAAATCCATCGTCGCTGAAATTATATATATCAATGCCCGCGCCGCTGTCGGCCTTGTATGCCTTTACATTCAAATAATCGGAGAAATAACCCGAGCCTGTGATATTTACAATGATATAGAAGATCAGGCAAACCATTCCGCCCGCGTGGATAAAATCAAATCGCGCGCGCCCGCGTTTCATCAAAAGAACCGCCAAAGTTATTATAAGCAATACGCTTTCCATAGACAGGAACGTCAGAACCCGCATACGCAGGGTAGTGTAATGGTAGGCGGAGATATACAGCGTCATGCGGTAAAACGAAGACGCGATCAACACGCCCGTAAACACGCAAAGCAAAATCAGCAGCCGGTTTATCCATCTGCCGATCTGACCGCCGTTTATTACCGTGAGGAAGGCAAGCAGGGCCGCGAAGTTAATAATCGTCACGAACAGCAATTGAAAGAAGCCTTCGCGCGCGTATTCCGAATACACGAGTCCGTCCGGGAGTTTCATAAAACCTCCGGTAAACAGGAACAATACCTGTACAGCGCAGAACAGGAAAAATAACAGGTTCAGCAATACTAGGAACGTGCCGGACATAATCGGCTCTATCATGATCGGATTCACGCGTCTGGCCGTTCTTTCCCGTTTGACAGCCATATGACGGGCATATCCCCCAAACGCGGCAAACATGACAATAACGGTTGCGATACGTAAGATCATATCGTCGTCGTCGAGTATCCCGAAAAGGAACTTGTCCGCGTAATAATAGAAGACCGAATCCGCGCTGAGCAGCAGAAGCGCGACTATAAACAGGATCGGAGCGGACACCGCCACAGCCAGTAGTATCATTAGAATAGTCCGCTTCCGGCCGCCGGAAGCGGCAGTAAACACTGTTTTCACAAACGGGAATAGATCTGTAAGGACAGAGAATATATAGCCAAACACTTCCCCGATAAAATCCAGGGAAAACGGCTTCATATCAACGCCGCTGACTTGAGTGACGGCTCGGGTAATGAGGATAAAAATTACAAACACGTTGGTATAGTTGAAAAATGAGAGTGTAAAGATTCCGTTCATAGAGGCGACTACGGCTGCGGGAATAAACCAGACGTAGCCCCTTACGTTTACTTCGAGTTCCATTTTCTTGAGCAGTATGACTATCGCTCCCATTGTGACAAACGTGAAGATGGTGGTGGACACGCAGGGCAAGACGTCGATACCGGTGAAACAGATTGAAAATATGATCGCCATAACCAGCGATACGATCGCGGCGGCGAATAATGAAGCGGCGGGCTGCTTCAGCACATATTCAATCGACGGCGTCTGGTTTTCCCGAGCGGCGTTATTCTCGGATAACGCTTGATCATTCCCGGGTAACGGCTGATCGGGACTTCGATTTTCGTCCATGGGATCGGACTGTGTACTCATAGGTTATAATCCCCTTTCATCATTAATCATTGTTTTCACGAAACTCCAGTATGTCGCCGGGCTGGCAGTCGAGCGCGCGGCAGACGCTCTCCAGCGTGGAAAACCTCACGGCCTTTGCCTTATTCGTCTTCAGTATCGAGAGATTGGTAACGGAGACGCCTGTTTTAGCCGAGAGATCATTCAGACTGGTTTTGCGGCGCGCCATCATTACGTCTAAATTTACGATTATCATTCCTCGGCCCCCTAGACTGTCAAATCGTTCTCTGATTTGTAGTCAACGGCTTGC
>JAISZF010000278.1 GCA_031269415.1 Clostridiales bacterium | reverse complement strand
TAAACGCTGACATCAACGCGGCTTTTCAAATGATTAAAAAAGTATCCCCAAACGCCTATAGCAATGGGGTAGAGGGCATAGGGTTGTGCCCTGTTGTCGTAAACGTCTCATAAATTGCTCCATTACATAATTTACGTTGAACAATATAGAATATGTTGAAATTATTAATAAAATTTATCAGTTTTAACGTAATTCACAACCTAGACGGAAGATGTAACATATCACGTCAGCGCGCTGCGCATGGCTAATATCCACTTCGCCCGATCCAGCGGGTTTACGCCGCGACGTTTTGCCCGCACAATAAAATCCGGCGAGCATTCGCGATATCCATGAAAGCGCGTTCGCATGACTGCTTTACCGCCTGTAAGCGACGACAACTGAGACGGGAAATCTATGGAAGCGGCAACAGGCAGCACAGCTTCCATTTCAAATTTGCCGTTCGCGATAACAGGGCTGTCAAATTCGCCGTCCATAGACAATACATAACCAATAACTTTCGTGAGATATACTTCCTCCGCGCTGATACGCGCCAGGTTCATCGGCTCCAGCAGCAGCGAACCGCAGTCTTGCAGACCCTTCATTACAGCGATGGGCGTTGCCAGAAAGAAATCCATAGGGTGCGTGTGATAGACATGATGGGAACCTCCGATTAGCCGTACCTGTAAATCGGTTGTCTCCCAATTATAAAGTCCCTGTTTAAGGCTGTCGGCAAGGCTGGTTTCAATATGCCGCTGATAACGCGGCAGCAGTTCCTCCGCCTTTACAATCGATTCGAATTTCAGACCGCTGCCGCGCGGCAGCGGTGAAATTTCCAATTCCACTATCGCCCAGCATGGCTTTGGCATGGTATACGCCTCAAACCCCACACCCGGTTTCATGGGCGTTTCTTTATAAATAACCGTGGGGCTGCCGAACGCCACATCCAGGTCATACCGCTCTTTCAGTAGATATGATAAGATTTCCGTTTGAACCTTACCCATTATCTTGATGATCAGTTCACGTTCCTCATTGTTCCATAAACAGTCAAGCAACGGATCTTCGTCTGTTAATGCAGACACCGCCCGGACAAGTTCCGTTAAAGGCAAAGCGGCTGATTTTCCGTCAAGTTTTACCTGCAAAGCATACAACGGTTCCGCCAGACTAAAATGTTTTTCCCTTACAGCCGCTCCGATATAATCTCCTATCTTTGCCTCAGTCAGGCCGGATAACGCGGCAATCTCACCTCCTCGTACCAACCCCGTGTCTTCATACCGCTGACCGATTACTTTACGGATCCTTGTTATTTTCTGGGAAACTTCTTTATCCTTACGCGGCAATTCTATTTGTTCTCTGTTGCGGAGACTGCCCTGAAACATGCGTACATGGGCTGTCTTGCCGGAGGCGTCATGCGTAATTTTATATATAAGACCAGAAGGCGCGCCTTCCGGAGATATTTTAGTCCTAGGAAGATATGTCACAATCGCGTCCAACAAGTGCTTAATACCCACAGACATATTCGCCGCCCCGTAAATCAGCGGGAATGTCAGGCACTGGGCGGTCAACTGAACCGCAGCTCGCGTAAGCTCATTTCGCGGGAGAGCCTGCCCCGCTAAGAAAGCCTCCGCAATGTGATGGTCATGCTCGCTTAATATAAAGACTTCATCATCCGAAAATAGAACGTCGGATACGGCGCAATTCTTCCCGCCGGCGTTTGTGGCGGCGTTTAATGGCAGCAATCCTCCGAATTGAGAATCAAGTGTCGCTTTTATTTTCTTCAGATCACAGCCCGCGCGATCTATTTTATTGACGAATATAATAGTAGGTATATGATTCTCTCTCAGCGCTTTCCAGAAGATCTCTGTCTGCGACTGTATCCCCTCTAAAGCGGATACCAGCAGAACGGCGCAGTCCACCGCGGACAGCGCGCGTTCCACCTCCCCTATGAAGTCGGTGTGCCCCGGTGTGTCTATAAGTTGAATGTCCACATCTTGATAACGCATAATTACGGAAGCGCTTTGCACGGAAATTCCGCGCTGACGTTCCACAGGCAGCCAGTCCGTCTGAGCGCTGCCTTGGTCTACTGAACCGGTTTGGCTGATAGCGCCGCAGGCATACAGCATTTGCTCCGCGGTGGTGGTCTTGCCGGCGTCTACATGGGCTAATATACATAAATTTATTATTTCCACTTTATTTTTGCCACGGGCGCGTTTCCGACGATACAGCGCAATAGGGGTTCTGTTCAGCCTTTTTCAGCACTTGGGTCAGGTATGTGTCTTGCATTCCATCGGCGAAAGAATAGCGCGCTTTACCTGTTTCCAAGTATTCTTTCATACTGACAAGCATAGTCGCCACGCCTATGGATTTTACATGTGTTCCGATATATGGATTTTCAAATAAAATCTTATCGCCCAGCGTAATATATAACAGCTCGCCGCCGGACATATTGTTTACAAAAGAGGATTGCATGGGACGGTTGAGTCTGTCCATGAACCATATCTCATCGTCTTTTATCTCACCGCGGCTGCCTTGAACCAACATATAGCGTGAGCGGATCACAGACCAATACTGCGCGGTGGCGAAATCATAAAAACCCGCCTTGCCGCTCTCAAATTCCATGATCACATGCGAACGGCCGGTTGGCCCCGCGGCGCCGCTGAAATCCGGATTACCGTTTTTGTCTTGAGTGGACGTAAGCGGCCACATATATTCTTTGCCGATCATCCTCACTTGCTCAAAACCCGTGTTCAACAGCAGGCGTATTACGCTTATCGCGTGGTATTGGTGCGTGTTGGATACGCTCACGGAATGCGCGTCACCGATATACCCCCTGCGAACCGCCTCAATTTTGGCGGCGTATCCCGGTTCCGCGAAATAGTTTTCCGCGACCAACAGCTTTTGTCCCGTACTTTGTGTTAAATTCCAGATTTGATCAACCTCTTCAAAACTCTCGGCGGGCGGCGTTTCGGCAAGTACCGGAAACCCGCTGTTTATCGCGTCTATAACAACCTTACCCACATCAGGCCGGTTATTGACCGCCACAATAAAATCCGGCTTGGAACTGTATAATTCATCCATTGAGGTTGTAACGGGGATATTGTACAGCTGTTTAAACCTGTCAGCCTTTTCCTGATCACGGAAACGCATGAAACTCAACTCAAACCGCTCCGGCAGTGACTGTATCGCGTTCAGGTACAGCAGCGATCGCCCTCCGGTTCCTATGATGCCGACTTTTACCCTGCTCATTTTAACCCTCCTTTTGATTTACTAAAATCAGTATAGTTTTTTTCTGTTTCATTGAACAGATAAATTTTTTTACTATTGTTAGATATGGCGACTAGGTAATCATGCTGAACAAATGTCAATAATTTATACTTCAAATTAAGACATTTGTATTCTATACTTAATAAATAAAAAACGACCCGTTCTAACGAGGGGCATTTAAGGTATCTTTTATTAAATTTTCCAATTGGAATTGATGCGGCGTCAAGCCGGTCAATTTTCGGAACACCGTAGCGAAATACTGTGGGCTGTCATACCCAACGGCGGCGGAAATCTCATTCATGCTGAGTCCGCCTTTAAGCAGAAGCTTTTTAGCTTCAGCCATCCTTGCAGCGTTGATGAAATCCGATAGATTCATTCCCTCTATACGTTTAAACATGCGGGATATATAGGAGGGGTTGTAGTTCATTTTATCAGCTATTGTTACCAGCGACAGGCCGGAATTCAGGTTATTGTGTATAAACTGCTTAATACTGCCGACTATTTGCAATTGATAGCCTTCCTTGCGGTCATTGCGTATATCAAACAGCAAAAGAGCCGTATTTGTCAGGAACGCGGTCGCTTCCCGCCAACTCGGGAACAGATCGGGGCGCGTCAGTTTATAGTGGCTTGTTCTGAACGCGAGCTGCTCCCTAGCGTGTATACGGTTCATGTGTCTCTGCAGTATCAATGATATGGACGTATAAATTTCGAGCGCTCCGGCGTGATGCATGCTTTTTATATGATTCATCGGCTCCGCCACGGCTTGAATAGTGTTTATGAATAGTTCGCGCTTGCCTAAAAACAGATTGGTTTCCAGCAATTCCAACATTTGCAGATTCAACGGCGCTATTTCTTCTTCAACGGTCTTATTGTGTTCCATCAGTACCGCAGTAACCCCGGTACTCGCATTGTATTGCAACTGGCTTGAGATTTGCGCGGCCTTCAGGGGGAGCTCCGACAGCGCGAACATGCCGCTGAGTACAAACGATGACTCGAACCCCATGAGTTCATCAAACGCCGACTGGACGTCCTCGAATAAATCACGGGTGTTTGTCTGTGTCGGTAAAGCGCTTACCGGCTGCATCAGCCAATAAAATATCTCGCCATTGTCAGTCCACTGCGCGCAGTTATACAAATGAGATACATACTTGCGTACAACGGACTGTATCTCGAACAATCGCGTATAACTCGTTTTGCCTTCGGTATGTGTCAGCTTCCCGGCGGCCAGCATAAACGGATGTGAAACGTCCATGTTTAATTTAAGTTCATCCATCAGTGATTGAGGCACGGTCGGGATTATGCCGTCAGACAGGTTTTTAAGAAATAAGTTCCGCGCGGCAATGAGGCTTTTGGTTTCATATTCATCTTTAAGCCGCAATGTTCTTATTTCAGAGTCGATTTTGTCGAGCTGCTGTTTGACCGCGTTGATAATCACATCGTCGTCTTCGGTTTTCATGAGAAATATGGCTTCCGGATAATTGCGCTCCGAATGGTATATAGATTCAAAATTGGGATAGCCCGTGAGTATTATAACCCTGCAAAACGGCCATCGCTTGTATATATGTTCCATAAGTTCCAAACCGGTCATGCCCGGCATTTTTATATCGGACAAAACAATATCTATTTTTGTTTCCGCTAAAATCCTCAAGGCATCTTGAGCCGAATACGCTTTATAGAGTACCAGCTCAAGGTTTGTTTCCAAGGAGAGAAGCTCATAGAGCCAATTGACGACATGCCGTTCGTCATCTACTATCAGCAGTTTTCTCATGGTTTATTGATTATCATCTCCACAACGAAAAATTCGTCTTGCGTTGAAAGCTTCAGTCCACTGTCGGTGCCAAACGCTAACCGCAGTCTTCGATGGATATTGATCAAGCCGCCGCATTCCTTCACATCGGAGGTACCGGATAGTTCCGAGACAAGTTTGGAAAACGTTTCAGGGTTGATATTGCCGCCATTGTTCAAGATAAAAATATGATAGGCTCTCTCATCCATACTGTATTTTACCTTTAGAAGCCCATCGCGGTCTAAATTTTCAAGTCCGTGAAGATACGCGTTCTCTAAAATTGGCTGCATGATAAGCTGGGGCACAGGTACGCGCGACATTTCCGTCGGTAGGCTGTCAAACTCGACCCGGATGCGGCCTTCAAAACGCAGTGCCTGTATATTGGCGTAATTGCGCGCGTGAGCGTCCTCGTTCTCAAGGTATGTCATATCTTCCGAGCTTTTGGTTATGTACCTGAAATACTCACCCAAGAATTTAGAAAACGCGGCCGCGAGAGGATCGTCATTTTTTATCAACCGATGCAGCAGAAAATACGTGTTATACAGGAAATGTGGGTTTATTTGCGCTTGAAGCTGTTTTAATTCCGCCCGCTGCAAATAGATAGTCTGCTTATATGACTGTAAAATAACAGAATTGAGTCTATTCACCATTTGGTTAAACCGCTCGAATAAAACGCCGAATTCATCATGCTGCGTTCCGGTGATGCGGGAGTCCATATCGCCGCCTTCCAAGCGTTTAAAATGCTCTAAAAGCACAAGCACCGGCTGGTTCATGTATTTATGAGTCATAAACGCGTAAAAACAAGTAAGGCAGAAGAACAGGACAATAACAACCCACAGCCAGAATCGGTAAAGCTGGGTGGGAGCGGTAACAGCGCTTTCGTCATACATACTTACAAATGTCAGATCCGCCACGCTAAGCTGCCTTTTTACCGTCATATATCTCTTGCCGTCAACTTCCGCGGATTCCTCGCCGGGCGAACGGGAGAGAGCGGAGGATAATTTACGCGCGGTTTCAGAGTCTTCCGCCAGTGAGATGATACCGTCCGTGTTATACAAAAAACATCCCGAGCCGCCGGCAAAGTGCTTAAACGCGCTTATAAGCCTCTCTCCGGACAGAACGGTCTCAATGACATAATAAACATCATCCCCGCTCTTGTTTATTGTATACACGGCAAGCTCGCCATCTATTACATAGGTAACGCCGCTGTGCGCCGGCATAGTTTTCAGTTTGGAAAGATCAGCGGCCAACAACGAGTTATAGGTATACCGACCGCCATCGGGCGATGAAAGCACTCGCATCATAAACGGCATGTATATGCTCATAACTCGCATATATTCGTTCGTATTCTTAAACGTCCTCAGTTTTTCCTGCAAACGGTTTATGGACATAGTCCATGTTAATCTGCTCATCCGCGAGCCGCGGTAAGCGAGATTGATCAAATCATAGTCAAGTATAAGGCTTTGCTGCTGGCTGACCACACGCTCGTATTCCGCCTCAAAGCCTTGAACAAAATAGTCGGCTTTCTGCGCCATAGCGTTAGTCATGTCTTTGCGCGTTGAATATTCCGCGCGCCAGGTTAAGAAAAGTGTAATGCATAAAAACGGAATAGCCACGCAGAAGAAAAGAATAATAAAACGTCTGAATATACCGCTGTGGGTTATAGATTTCATAAATCGCCCCCTGTTTAAAAATCGGCAATTTACACGAGGCACTGATATGTCTAAATGAGTATAGCGATAATTCTATAAAACGTCAATAATGGAGGAATGACTATGAATGTGTCTGATGGCTGTTCGAAGGCGCTGCGCACGGAAGGCGCTAAAATCTTAAACACGGAAGGAGATGAGATCCGCCTGCTGGGTGTGAACCGGGCGGGGCTGGAGTTTGACGCCAATGACGATAAAATAGCGGCGTCTGTTATGTACGCGTTTGACGTATGGCATTGCAATATCGTGCGTGTACCCGTGTCACAGGATCGCTGGTTTGGTTTCGCGGAAGAACAGCAAGACGATCCGGGAGGCCAAAAATACCGCGCGAAGATTGACGGCATTATTGCCGGCGCGGCTGAGCGCGGGAAATACATAACGTTAGATCTGCACTGGAATGATATGAACGAATGGGGGCACGATATCGGGCAGCATTTCATGCCTGATCTAAACTCACTGTTGTTTTGGAAAGACGCGGCGGCGCGGTATAAGAACCTTGCCGCTGTATTGTTCAACGTGTATAATGAGCCGCATGACATTTGCTGGAATACTTGGAAAAATGGAGGTGTTATCGGTGAAACATTCGCGACGCTCCGCGCTCCCCTCGAAACAACCACTAGGGCTTATTACTCGGCGGGCATCCAGAGCATAGCGGATACTATCAGAAAAACCGGCGCGAACAATATTCTTATTGTCGGCGGGCTGGATTGGGCCTATTCACTGGACGGTCTGGAAGGATACGAAATAGAGGATCACGGCGGCAGCGGCATCATTTATGATTCACATATTTACCCCTGGAAATCTCTGGACTGGGAACTGCACGCTGGCAAGGCCGCAGACCGCTTCCCTGTGATTATCGGCGAGTTTGGCCATTACGGCGACGACGCGGCGCCGAGGGAAGGCGAGCAGATTCTGAGAGCTCATGAGTGGATAACCCGGCTCTTGGATTGGATAGACAAACGAAACCTCAATTTTACCGCGTGGGATTTTCATCCGACTGCCGGGCCTTGTCTGATAAAAAACTATGACAATGAGCCCACAGAATATTTTGGTGTGTACGTTAAGGATTATATCATTCATCATATCAAGGAGTGTTGATTATGAAGCGTCTACGGTTAATGTCTGTTCTTTTATCGCTGTTCACGGCCTTATGCATGGCCGCGTCCTGCGCGAACACCTCCGCCGACAGTCAGAGCACGCCGCCGCCCGCGACGGATACAGCGGCTGAACCGCCGTCGGAAAAACCGACAGCGGAAGAACCACCCGCCGATCAAACAGAAGCTCCTGCAGACGGGCGTTTGGATATGCTCGGCAAAATCGTGAAGTTTGATCCGCCGATTGATTTGTCGTGGTCTGTGGTTGTGTCCGCGGTTCAGCAGTTCAAAGATGGAGACACCTATGAGGACAATATCTGGTCTCGTAAATACCTCGAGGATCTGGGTATAAATCTGACAGTCGCGTTTTCCGCCGACGGGACAACGAACGCGTATAACGACAAACTGAATATGCAGTTGGCTTCAGGGGATCTGCCGGATATAATACATACCTATCAATACCCATTTTTCAGGCAGGCCTACGACGCCGGGTATATTGCCGATATAACCGATGTTTACGCTGAATACGCCAGTGATTATCTGCTGGAGTGCCAGCGGCTTTATCCGGGTTCATTTGACTACACCAGTTTTGACAGGCGGCTGCACGGCATCAGCTTCTTCAATGATAACCGCGCGGGCGGCATCATGCTTTGGATCCGGGATGACTGGCTGGAAAACCTGAATCTTAAAGCGCCGACTACTATGGAAGAACTGTATGACCTAGCCTACGCGTTCACGTTTAATGATCCCGACGGCAATGGCGTGGATGACACTTTCGGACTTGGATTGAATAAGGATCTGCTTAGCGATTACGCGTCGCTTTACGGCATATTCAACGGATTCGGCGTGCCCGGGGAACCCTATTTATACTATAGGGGAGCGGATGGCAAGATAACGGCTAATTATTTGGAACCGGGCGTTAAAGACGCGCTGGCCTTTACAAATCGGCTATACAGCAACGGCCTGATAGATCCGGAATTTACGGTTAAAGATAACACGGTAATTCAGGAAGATATTACAGCAGGCAGAATCGGCATGGCGTTCGGTCGTCAATGGGGCACGTGGCTGCCATGGAATCTGGTATTACAGGCGGATGACGTGGTATCGCGCGCTTATCCCATACCCGCGGCGGAAGGGTTTGATGTGAGGGTTGGCATAGCCAATGACGCGGGCGGCGAGATATTCTGCCTGAATTCCGAAGTGGAACACCCGGAAGCGTTTGTCATGATGTGCAACGTATTCTCCAGTGTGTACAATATGTGGATGACGCCGGAAACCAGCTCGAAATACGCTGACGACGAACAGTACCGTTTCAGTCCTGTCGTGCTTACCGAACCGCAGGAACCGTTATGGGCGCCTCTGATATGGGACGCGCTTCGCTCTGGAAACTCGGATAATCTACCCGCGCGCCTACTGAATCACTACACAAAAGTAAAAGGATTTGAGGACGGGTCAATGAGGGACAGCGAGGCTTACGGCCTTTGGGGGCAGTATACAATCGGCGGTTCCGTAGATATTTCTCTCAGTGATTATGAGGCGAATGGCAAGTTGGTTCAGAACATTATCGGCGCGCGCCAGCCTGAAATCTTGAACGATTACGCGAGTATTCTGGAAGATATGACCAAACAGGCGTTTACAGAGGTTATACTGACCGGTGATCTCTCAAAAGTAGATAGTTATTGGGAGAATTGGAAGGGCGCGGGAGGCCAGCAAGTTCTGGATGAACTGGAGATTCTTTATCCGGCGAATTAATATATAACCCATAAGAAAAGCCATCCGCCGATCTGTTCGGCGGATGGTTTCTATGGAGGTGATTTTATGACTGGAAATTTCGGCGTCCGAAAAAACCAAATGCGAAAATACAAACGTGAAATTCCGTTGTATTTTCTTGTCGCACCCGCGATGATTTTGGTGGGGATATACAGTTACGGCGCGATGGCAGGCATTGGTATCGCCTTTCAAAAGTTTGTGGCGACCAAGGGGCTTTTTGGTTCGGAATGGATAGGCCTGACGAATTTCAAGACGCTTTTCGCGCTGCCGGATTTTCTCAGGGTACTGAGAAATACGGTGTTTATCGCGTTTTTCAAAATGATCGGCGGCATTGTGGTTCCCGTTATTTTCGCCCTTTTACTCAATGAGGTTAAAAATAAGTTTTTAAAGCGATCCATACAGACAATGGTGTATTTGCCGAATTTTCTGTCATGGGTTATACTGGCGGGTATCTTTGTGGATATTCTGTCACCCTCAACAGGCATTGTGGGCCGCTTTATCGCGTCCTTTGGGTTAACGCCGCCTTTTTTTATAGGTGACCCGAAGTGGTTTCCCGGCACGATGATCATTACCGATATATGGAAAACGTTTGGTTTCGGATCGGTTATCTATTTAGCGGCTTTGACCGGTATAGACCCTACACTTTACGAATCCGCTGTCATGGACGGCGCTAACAGATGGAAGCAAACGCTGTATATAACGATTCCCGGCATAACCAGTACTGTTATTTTGATGACTGTGTTATCAATGGCGAACATTTTAAACGGAGGTTTTGATCAGATTTTCAATATGTACAGCCCGTCCGTCTATCCCACAGGTGATATTATTGATACTTTTGTTTATCGTCTGGGAATTCAGCAAACCAAGTTTGCCATATCAACCGCCGCCGGCTTATTTAAGTCCTGCGTTTCGCTTGTGTTCATACTCGCTTCATACTGGCTGGCTGACAAAGCGGCAGGATACAGGATTTTTTGAGGGGATGGGGATGGAGATGAAGATAAAAAATTCCGCGCCCCGAAAACTATTCCTGACAGTTAATGTGATAGTTTTACTGGCAATTGGACTCATATGCGTACTTCCATTTATAAACGTGCTCGCGATTTCGTTTTCCGGCAAGATTGCCGTTACGGCAGGCCAAGTAACGTTTTGGCCCGTGGATTTTAATACCGACGCATACGCGTTTATCACTCGAAGTTCCGCGTTCGTTAAAGCCCTTATTGTATCCGTCGAGAGAACTGTTCTGGGCGTAGCCGTAAATTTGATTTTAATTGTGATTACGGCATACCCTCTATCCAAGCCAACATCGGAGTTTCACGCCCGTAATTTTATTTCTTGGTATTTTGTGCTGACAATTTTGTTTTCGGGCGGATTGATACCGTCGTATATGATTGTCCGCTATACCGGGCTTATGGATAACATACTCGCTTTAGTTCTTCCCGGTTCTCTTCCGGTATTCAGTATGTTGGTTGTGATGAATTACATGCGCAGCCTGCCTCATGAACTGGAAGAGGCGGCGTACATAGACGGAGCCTCACATATCAGAACATTGATTCATGTTGTACTGCCTATTTCAACGCCAACCATCGCTACAGTCACACTGTTTTCATTTGTCGGGCATTGGAACAGTTGGTTTGACGGGCTTATATACATGAATTCGCCGGAACACTATCCTTTACAGAGTTATTTGCAAACAGTCGTGACGAACCCTGAATCGTTCTTTCGTCAGACGACAAATCTGAACGAGGATCTGAAAACCATGCTTAACTTGGTGAATTCGCGTACCGCCAACTCGGCGCAGTTGTTTTTAGCGACTCTGCCGATACTAGCGGTTTATCCATTTCTGCAAAAATATTTTACAACCGGCCTGGTTATGGGCAGTGTGAAAGGATGAGTTTTTTAATGAAGATATTTGTTACAGGCGGCACTGGTTTTATTGGCTCTTACGTAGTCAAAAGTCTGCTGGATAATGGTCACGAGATTACAGTATACGCAAAAAATCCCCAAAAAGTCAGCGGTTTTATCAACCGCCCAAAACTCTCGTTTGTACAGGGGGCAATGTCTGAAACCGGCAAATTTACCGCTGGAGTGGCAAATCATGACGCGCTTATACATATCGCGTTAGCTTGGGGTGATACGCCCTCGTTAATGCTGGAAAATGAAACCCTGCCTTCTGTGAGGCTATTTGAAGCCGCGGCTGAAGCGGGCGTTAAGAAGATTGTCTATACGTCGTCTATAGCGGCCTTTGGCGCCGCGCCCGATAACGATATGGGTTACATAATGCCGATGGATTATTACGGCGCCACCAAAGCATCCGCTGAAGCGTATCTTATGGCCATCGGCAGTCAGTATAATATTAAAGTTAATGCCGTGCGACCGGGCTACACATTCGGCAACCCAAGCGTAGAGGGCGGGTTTATCTATTCGGATAAAAAGATAAAGAACATGGTAAAAGCGGCGTTAGCGAATGAATCCATGCAATTTGTCAAGAATGACGGTACACAGTTTATTTGGGCGGGAGATTTGGCGAAAATATATACAGCTTTAATTGAAAGTGATCTGAGCCACGGGTATTACACGGGCGTCAGCGCGGATTTCCGAACGTGGGGGCAAGTGGCGGGGATGGTGATAGACATAACCGGATCCAAGAGCGTAGTCGAATGGATAGACAGAGGACAGCCTGAGCATAAAACCCTTCCGATTAACATTTCAAGGATAAAAGAAGCGTTTGGGTTTGAGTTCAGAACAGATGAAAAGATGATGGAACACATTAAATATCTTCTTTCGATATCATGTTAAATCCGTGCCGCGACAAAACACAGGTTTACTTGACAGTTAGAAATTCTTCCTAAAAAAAGGGCGCAAAAAAGTAAGAGCAGATATTTCTGACGCTCAAACATACTTTTGGTATTGTTAATTGATTAGCGAGGAATGTTAAAACTAAGCGACTTCTTCAATATCAATGCCTTTTCGCGTCTGAATTTCTAATCGTTTTGTGTCGATTATCTTAAAGATATGGAAGAGTTGGGCGTTCCCGCTCCTCGTCATGTCGATTTCGGCGTGTGCAACGGTGGCAAAAGTGTGTATCAGTTGCTGACTTGGGTTGACGGCGAGGATGCTGAAACGGTTTTGCCTTTGCTGACTGAAACAGAGCAGTATGTCCTTGGCGTTCGCGCGGGAGAGATTTTACGAAAAATTCACTCTTTTCCCGCGCCTGACACGCTGGGTTGCCGCCAAGGAATATGTGGCTGTTGACTTCTACGACGGAAATATTCTGTGGGACGCGATAAACGAGCGGACTGTTATCTGCGACATTGACTTTTATCAGAAGTCACCTTATGTCGGCGCTATGGGTTTGTGGGGTTACAAACAGTTTCCCAAAGCATATGAAACAATTGTAAAATGTAGTAAAATATAGTTGTAAAATTGGAAAAAATGGGATATAATCATTGCTGAG
>JAISZF010000276.1 GCA_031269415.1 Clostridiales bacterium | reverse complement strand
TGGTATTCTTCTGCATCTTATTCATCATGACCTTTGTAAAGAAAGATAAACGGAAAAGCTGAACAAAAGCGGAAAGGAAACCCCAAAGAACATACGGGGTTTCCCTTCCGCTTTATTTTACAGCTCGCTAATTATTCATGGTCGTCGCTGGGTCTTACCGAACCAAGCGACAACCTTTTTTCTCACAGGGGCAGGAGGACTCGAACCCCCGACATTTGGTTTTGGAGACCAACGTTCTACCGGCTGAACTATACCCCTAAAATATCCGGCTCCATTGACAAGTTCTCAATAATTAGGATTATAGCGGCAGCGCGCGGATATGTCAAGAAAAAAATATTCCCCACGTACAGGAAAAGCCGCGGGCAATCGGCATACGCCTCAGCCCGCGGCTTTTCTCGCGTTTCCGGAACGCTATTCACGCGTACCGTTGTTAATTGCCCGCCGCGGCTTCCGCCGCGGCTTCCCCCGTTACATCCTTAAGAATGGTCTTGGGATCCACCGTAACGCCGTCTTTGGCGACCTTAAAACTCACGTTTGAACCTTGCATAACGCTGTATTTGGTCGGCTCGGCGACTCCGCCGATTATTTGGCCGCGTTTGACAATCTCGCCTTCTTTTACTATCACACTGTCCATAAGCTGACCGTATGTAGTAGTCCAGCCGTCGCCGTTATCAATCACAACCGTGTTTCCATCTCTTGGCGTTTTTTCAACCTTCAATACCGCGCCGTCAAAAGCCGCTTTTACCGGCGATCCCTCTTTGGCGGATATCCAAATGTTGTCGTTTGTCCTGTATTGGTCGAGCGTTTCGTCATAAATCGCCTGGGTGACATTGTAATCCATTACAATATCGCCTAATACCGGCCACTCCATAATATCCCCGTCTTTATATGAGTTAAAGACAGGATCTGCCAGCGCCTCGTCCTTTGCGTCCGCTTTATCGGGTTCTATCGCGGCGCTTGGGGACGGCGGCGCGGTTACGGACGGCTTGGGGGCCGGCGTTACGGTCACGCTGGGTCTTGCCGCCCTGGCCATGGCGGTATCGGCGTTGTTCTGGCTTTCCGAGGCGCGCTTGGCGGCGTCCGCCTGAGCTTGGGCAATCAACTGTTCATCGACGGAAGTTGTTATCCTCGGATTAGGCGATGTTTCATTCACCGATGTGTCGTCCAACTGCCCGCTGATGTCTGTCGACTGATTCACCTTGGGTTTAGATTGGTTGATATTGACGTATGACACTACCGCGGCCAATATCAATACCACGCCTACGCAGGAATAAAGAGCCACATAAAAACTCTTCTTCCTAAATATACTATCTTCTGGCAATTTGTTTTTCATATCACTGCCACCTCCAGCGATATTATTGCCTGGGAAATACTGGCTTAATCACTTTATTTTCAATATCAGCAATTTTTTTCAGAAAAATCTTCCTCCCGATGAATCATCGCGCCTAATTGACTCAGTTTTTCAGCCAGATTGCAATATCCTCTGTCTATATGATAGATATCGCTCAGTTCCGTAGTGCCGGAGGCTGTCAGCGCCGCCAGCGCCAGGGCGGCGCCCGCTCTTAAATCCGTCGCCTTTACCTGCGCGCCCATAAGTTTTTTAACGCCCTCAATAATGGCGCTTCGGCTTTCTATCTTAATGTCCGCTCCCATGCGCTTGAACTCACCCACGTGCATGAAACGGTTTTCAAAAACAGTTTCCGTCACAATGCTTGTGCCTTCGGCGAGGATTAAAAGGCTCATAAATTGAGCTTGCATATCGGTGGGAAAACCGGGATACGGGAGGGTCTTAACATCCGTCGCGATCAGGCGCCTTCCTTCCTTATAGTAAACGCGCAGCCCCGCTTCCGTTTCCTCGACGTTCAGATTGACCTCTTTCAATTTAGCTATAAGCGGCTTCAAGTGATCCGCCACAACATTGGTAACGGTTATATCCCCTTTTGTTACGCCCGCCGCCACCATGAACGTCCCCGCTTCTATCCTGTCCGGAATCACCGAATGATCCGCTTTCGAAATAGATTTTACGCCTATAATCTTAATGGTGTCTGTACCCGCGCCTCTTACCTCAGCGCCGGCGGAATTTAAAAAGTTCGCCAAATCCACTATCTCGGGTTCTACCGCGCAGTTCTCCAATACCGTCACACCGTCCGCCAGCACCGCCGCCATCATGATATTCTCCGTCGCCCCCACGCTGGGGAAGTCCAGATATATCCTCGCGCCTTTCAGCCTTTTCGCTTTAGCGCTGACATTGCCGTGTTCCTGTACAACCTCCGCGCCCAGCGCGCAAAAACCTTTTAAGTGCAAATCGACCGGCCTCGCGCCGATCGCGCAGCCGCCCGGCAGGGGAACGTTGACCTCACCCAGACGCGCCAGCAGGGGACCCATTACCAGGAACGAGGCCCGCATCTTACTGACCAGCTCGTATTCGGCTTCTGTGCGAAGCCTGCTGGAGGCGGACGTATGAATTATTCCGGCATCCTTGTCCCATTGAAGATCCGCGCCTAAGCGCTCCAGTAATTTCAGCATTGTTTCAACGTCGCTCTGACACGGCACCTCGCGTATTATACACTTGCCCTCGGCCAACAGCGACGCGGCCAAAATCGGTAATACCGCGTTTTTTGAACCGGATATTTTAACGCTGCCTTTAAGAGGCGGGCTGTTCTTAATTATAAATCGGGCCAAATAAATACCTCCTTGACAAAAAGCTATTCATAGTATTGCCTTCTGTATAAATTTTAAAATAGCCTATATAAGTAAAAGAGGATCGTCTGAACCAATAAAAGAAATTTTTAACCTTGTTTATAATGCCGCGGGTAAAGAAAAATTACTTGACAGAAAAAAACGGCTGAATTACAATACTCTTGGATGTGCCCTCGTGGCGGAATTGGCAGACGCGCCAGATTTAGGTTCTGGTGGGAGACCGTGCAGGTTCAAGTCCTGTCGAGGGCAGCAAATCTAACAACATCTATTGACAATAGTATGCTTATATGATATTATTTCTACAGAAACGCGGGTGTGGCGGAATGGTAGACGCGGCGGACTCAAAATCCGCTTCTGGCGACAGAGTGGGGGTTCAAGTCCCTTCACCCGCATTTATTTGTACTTACATAAAATAAACCCGCGCGGTATCGCGCGGGTATTGTTTTTTCACAACAAACGAGAGAGCAAACAAATGGGGTTACAAACAGTTTCCCAAAGCATATGAAACAATTGTAAAATGTAGTAAAATATAGTTGTAAAATTGGAAAAAATGGGATATAATCATTGCTGAG
>JAISZF010000248.1 GCA_031269415.1 Clostridiales bacterium | reverse complement strand
AATTTTCGCGACATTCCCGGCGTGACGGCGGAAGAAGTACAAGCCGTCGAGGCATTGGCCGTTAAATATCAGGACAGGGGACTTTACTACGGAACCTTTTCAAGCACGGAATCTTTTATAAAACCGGATGGGACGATCGGCGGATACAGCGCGTTGTTCTGCGACTGGATGAGCCAATTGTTCGGAATCAGGTTCACTCCCGCGACATATGATTGGGACGTGCTGTACAACGGCGTGGCGGAGGGGCGGATCGACTTTACCGGCGAGCTCTCGGCCTCACCGGAACGGCGGGAGACGTTCATCATGTCAAAAGCGTTCGTGGAACGCGCGGTTGTGGCTTTTCGGCAGGACGGCAGTCCCAGCTTTGATGAAATAGTGAAGACGCGTCCGTTAAGGTTTGTTTTTTTGGCCGGCTCCAACACGGCGGAGCTCATTCTCGCGTCTTCGCCGTATGACATAAGCCCCATTTACGAGGACACGCTCGACGGAGGCGCCGCGCTGGTCGCGTCGGGCGAGGCGGACGCGTTTCTCGCCGAGGAGCATGGAGAGGCGAATATGCCCGAGGGATGGCACATAGAGAAGCTTCTCCCCGTGGTCTATTCCCCGTCTTCGTTTTCCACGGGACGAGAAGAATTGACGCCTATAGTGTCCGTCCTGGATAAGTATTTGAACCAAGAGGGCATGGAATATCTGCTGACTCTCTACAATAAAGGCCATGAGGATTATTACAGCAGCGTCATTTACGCAAAGTTTACCGAGGCGGAAAAGGAGTATCTGCGAGCATTCAGCGAAAACGGGGCGCCGATCAAGCTAATCACCGAATCCGACAACTATCCGTCCAGCTTTTACAACGCCAAGGAGAAGCAGTGGCAGGGCATAAGCATAGACATATTGGATAAAATATGCGATTTGACCGGGCTGCGATATGAAGTAATCAGCTATGAGGATTCCGTGTGGGCAGATAACCTTGCGGCGCTGGAACGCGGCGACGCGGCCATGATCACGGAGCTTTTACAGTCTGACAAACGAGAGGGCCGGTTCCTGTGGGCGGACGAGCCGTATACCGAGGACTATTACGCGCTGCTTTCCCTGATCGATACGCCCGATATCTCCGTCAATCAAATATTGTATTCCCGCATAGGCGCGGTAAAAGAAAGTGCGCATGAGGATTTCTTCAATAAGTGGTTCCCCGAGTATGACAAGCTGGTACAATACGCCAACAACGGCGAGGCGGTACGGAAGCTGAAAGCCGGCGAGGTCGATTTGCTGATGGCGTCGCGCAATATACTTCTGAGCACCAGCAACTATATGGAAGATCCCGGATTCAAGATCAATCTGGCTTTTTTATTCAACTACGGTTCCTATTTTGGATTCAACAAGGATGAGGCCTTGCTGAGGTCCGTCGTCAGCAAGGCGCAGGCTTATGTGGATACCGACACGATAGCCGAACAATGGAAGCAGCGCATTTTCGATTACAGCGGAACGATGGCGCGGCAGCAGGCTGTGTTTTTGTTGGGATTGTCCTTGATGCTTATAGCGATAATCGCGCTGCTCAGTGTCATCGTAAGCCGCAGAAAACGGACGAACGCGATATTGGAGAGAACTGTCCGGGAGCGCACGGCGGCCCTGGAGGTTCAGACCAAGGCGGCCCAGGCGGCGGCGAAAGCCAAGAGCGATTTTCTGTCCAATATGAGCCATGAAATAAGGACGCCCCTCAACGCGATCATCGGTATGACGGAGATCGCGGAGAAGGCAACGGATATTTCCCGGATGCGCTCCTGCAACGCCCGTATAAAGGACGCTTCAAAGTATTTATTGGGGCTCGTGACAGATATTCTTGATATGTCCAAAATTGAGGCGGGCAAGATGGAGCTGTATCCGCAGCCGTTTTCTCTTCCCGCGATACTTGAGCAAGTCAAGGATCTGTTCCTGCCCCGCTGCCAGAGTAAAAACATTGATTTCAGACTGTTCTATGACGACGTCCCGCCGTTTATAAATTCGGACGGACAGCGTCTTTTACAGGTGCTTACTAATCTGCTTTCCAACGCCGTGAAGTTTACGCCGGAGAACGGGCGTATCGATCTCACCGTTCGCCAAACAGGAGAGGCGGACGGGGAGGGCGTTACCACACTGGAGTTTATCGTGCGGGATACGGGCATCGGTATGTCCGACGAGCAACAGGAAAGGCTGTTTCAGGCTTTTCAGCAGGGAGACAGCAGCATTGCGGCCAGGTACGGCGGCACCGGGTTGGGGCTGACAATTTCAAAACGCATTGTCAGCCTGCTGGGCGGAGATATTCATGTAAGCTCAACTCTTGGCCAAGGTTCCGCGTTTACGGTTACTATTCCGGCACAAGTCTGCGAAACGCCGGAATACTCTGATAAAGACTCCGCCTCCTTTGAAGATCCTGACTTTGAAGGCAGAACTCTTTTACTGGCGGAAGACGTGGAGATAAACCGCGAAATCGTTGTGACGCTCCTGGCGCCGAGCGGAATACGCATCATCGAGGCCAAGAACGGAAACGAGGCGATCGAAAAGTTCAAGCGGTTTTCATCGGAGATAGACATCGTTTTCATGGATATAAAAATGCCATTTATGGACGGCTTTGACGCTGCCGCCGCTATTCGGTCGAGCGGTTTGCCGGGCGCCGGTACGGTTCCCATTATCGCGCTGACAGCCAACGCGTTCCAGGAGGATATCGACAAGGCGCACGCGGTTGGAATGAATGACCATCTCAGCAAACCTATTGATATTGACAAGGTATTTGCCGTGATGAGGAAACATCTGTTATATGCTGATGAACAATAAAATTTTCCATAACACGAATCAGCAATACCCGTTTCCCCCGTACCCCTCGGGTATCTGTCCGGCCGCAAATGCGCCCGGAATTATCAGATAAACACGAGTATAAAACGCCGGTACCGTCTTTTTCCTTTCATGTTGTGGGTTACATATTTCCCTGAATCCGGCGTGTTATGCGTGAAAGCAATCAAATCCGCCTCCGTGAGCACGTCGGATTCTCGCGTATTCCGCCGCCGTGTCATCGACACGTTTATAAATTCGGTGTACATATACGATGACCGTGTTGTTATCTTCTATAGCGTCAAAGGCGGAAAACCAGTTTCGTATATGGAAACGCGGGGCGTGGCGGAAGAAAATCCGGACGGCGGCGATTCCGGAGTAAATGAAAAAATACGAATCCGCAAGACGGGTTCGTATTTCAAATGCTTTGGCGTTTTTATCAATTTTAGATATTCCCCGAACCGGCATCTTCGAGCCGCTCCCTGTAACGCGTCGCATTGTCCAGAAAAGTGTCCAGCGATACGTCTCTGTATAATTCCCGCTGCCATTCAGTATAATCGAATGGTTCGCGCCGCATCAAGGCAATGAATCTTTCGGCCTCGACCAACCCGAGTTGATCCGCGAGTATCCTCATTCCCTCGTTTTTAAGTACCGTGTTATTCTGCATCAAGATACCTCAATTCAATTTCACCGTCGCGCACAAATTCCTGAACATGTAATTTGGCATCAGTTTCCATCCGCACCAGAAACGACGATTGATCGTCAAACGGGCGATTGTAACAGCAGTTGTCCAAATAGGCCCGAATCTTTTTCATCAATATCTCCTGTGGTTATTATATCAGAATCCGGCGATTTGCAATAAGTTTTATTTTATGTTTAAAAAAAGCGGAAACCCCACCCCCAAGCGGAACTTGAAAGCGGGTTTATATACAATGGTGGAGCTAGTGGGACTCGAACCCACGGCCTCTTGAATGCCATTCAAGCGCGATCCCAGCTTCGCCATAGCCCCACATTCACCAGAGGTATTTGCTGAGAATATGATTTCAACAAATGATATTATATGCGATGATTTCCTAAAAGTCAAATTTATCTTTCAAGGACGCGAATAAAAATGAACCTCTGCAAATTGAAAAGTTCAGTGCGCCCCCTATGGATCAGGGGAGGCGCACTGCAATCTTGATCTGCTCCGAAAGGTCAAAATGAAGCCACGCAAAGCCAAGCCGCAGCCCAAGGTGGAAAAAGCCTGCCGTGAAGACCGCAGCTATCGTGATTTCCTGAACCACATGGAG
>JAISZF010000221.1 GCA_031269415.1 Clostridiales bacterium | reverse complement strand
ATATGACTTTTTTAGTATTACCGAAGACGAAGCGGAAGCGTTTACACAGACTCCAGCCGTGCGGGATACAGTGGTTATTGGATCTAAAGGCTATCCCATAATGGTTATCCTTAAAGGCTATGTGAGGGACGAGCGTTCCGAACATTATTATTGCAGGGTATTATCGGGGCTTTCCGATTACAATCTGTCCGTAAACGCCGATATGACGGTGTCATGCAACTGCAAATCACGAGGGGGGGGGTTGGGCAATCTCCGCGAGCAAACCCTTGAGGAAATATTTGACTCGGAACGGTGCCGGCATTTACGATCGCTATTGCGCGAAGGCGTTTTGCCTACTTTGTGCTGCCTGGAACGATGCGATGATCTCGTGCGATCCCCATTGTCTGTGGCCCGCTATTATGAAGAGGGGTACCACGTTCCCCCGACGATAATGTTTGAAAACACATCTATATGCAATCTGCGCTGCGATGGCTGTTTTAATCAGTATATCCCGAAAGTAACTGTTTCAATAGAAGACACCGAGCGCTTTGCCGAGGAAGCCGCAAAGCATGGCATTAAAAAGGTTTACTTATTTAAGTATGGCGAACCGTTTGCCGACAGACATATTGGGGAGAAATTAGACATCATAAAGAGACGTCTGCCGGACGCCAAAATAATAACATCCACGAACGGTTTGCTGCTCGATTCGGAAGAAAGCCGCGAAGCCGCTTTGAAATTTGATTTTATCACGTTTTCTTTAGCGGGGGTTGACAATGAAACCGTTACACTATTTCAGAAACAAAATAATTTTGATAAAGTCGCGGAGAATATATCGGCGCTGGCTGAGCTCAAGATTTCTCGAAACCTTTCAAGGCCGGTGTTGATGTGGAAATATGTTTTGTTTCCGGGCAACGATTCCGACGATTGCGTTAACAGAGCTTTTGAGGTGTCACGGAGGCTTAAGGTTAACAAACTTCAATTTCTTTCCGGGTTCAATACGTTGAACCGTTCCGGCGTCACATGGAAATCAGATGTGTTTTTGGCATACATGAAGCGTTACAAATTCCAATGGAACGCCAACTCCGGGATTTTAACCTTCGAACTGACACAGGTTGAATAGAGGGATAAGTTTTGAAATTTGAAATAATGAGCGAAAAGGAATTTATTATCAGCTCATGGGAAAAGCATTTCAGCGGTATGAAGGATAAGAAACTGGCAATATACGGTATCGGGAAGAATACTGAGATTATACTTCAGAACTTTAATTCCGATAATATCGTCGGTCTGATGGACGAGGCGCGCGTGGGAGACAATGTTTACGGGAAGCCCGTTATTTCACCGGAGCAAGCGGCTGAGATGGGAGTCGACATAATTGTGATTGTCGCCAGAGCGTGCAACGTCAGGATAATATATCGACGTATCGCGGATGTTTGCGCGCTGAATTCGATAAGCGTATTCAGCGGCAGCGGCAAGGCTGTCAGTTTTGACGATAAAGAAGTAAAGTCGTTCGAGAAATACGCGAATATTAGTGAGCGAGCGCTGAAGGAAAAGATACGTCAGGCGGACGCCGTCAGTTTTGATATCTTTGACACATTACTTATGAGGCGTGTGTTATATCCCCGGGACATATTTGAACTCGCGGGCAGACGAATAGATCCGGAGTTTCACATACGCAGGATAAACGCTGAAATGGAGCTGTACAGCGAGGGTAAGCACCCGAATATTTTTGATATCTACGATCGGCTGGGAGATGTCTCTCTCGAAACGGAAATTCAATTGGAATCCGAATATCTTATCCGGCGGGAAAGTGTCTGTTCCGCGCTGCGATACGCCCGCGAGCTGAAAAAGGCGGTTTATTTGGTTTCAGATATGTATTTGCCCGCCGATATTGTCAGTCGATTACTCTCTGACTTGAATATAGAGGTGGAACCGGGGAACATTCTAATGTCATGTGATTACGGGGTCTGTAAGTCGAACGGGCTATTCGATGTACTCCGCTCAAAGATTGGTACGGCGCGCGCGCTCCACGTTGGCGACAGCCTAGAGGCGGATATAGAATACGCGAAACGATATGGCATTGACGATACATTCCACATTGAAAGCGCCGCCGCCATGCTGGAAGACAGCTTTGCCGCCGGTATATTAAAATACGATAAATCTCTGGCTGACAGAATGCTGATAGGGGAATTTATCGCCAATTGCCTGAACAACCCATTTTTGTTTTCTGAAACACGCGGTAAATTTATCTTAAACGACGCTTACGAGATGTCGACCACTATTATCGCGCCGCTGATATATCGCTTCTTCGCCTGGATGTCCGAAAGAGCCGCGGAACTGCGGCTGGATCTTGTCCTGCTTTCCGCGAGGGACGGGTATATCATGGATCGCGTATATAATATCCTAAGAAATCGGGGGATTAAAGTACCGCCCATGGTTTACTTTTATACGTCGCGATCCGCCGCCGTGCTCGCGGGCATTAAAGACGACGCGGATATACTCCACGCCGCGGGGCTCGCCTATGTCGGCGGCGCCGGGGGTATGCTGAAATATCGGTTCGGCCTGAGCGGCGACGAGATTCAAGAGCAAGGTAAATTAGACACGAAAGAGTATATCCTGCTGCATAGAGAAGCCATTCTGCGCCGCGCGCAAGCCTCACGGAAACAGTATAGGGCGTATATTGATAAATTGGGCATACCCGCCGGATCCAGAGTAGGTTTTTTTGATTTTGTTTCCTCCGGAACATGTCAAAAAGCGCTGAGCAATATTGTTGACTTTAATCTGTTCGGTCTGTACTTCGCGGCTGCCGCGAGCGATACCGAGTATAAACCCGATCTATACGTCGACACCATGTTTGGGACGCTTAACGCTTTTACAGGCGCGGAGGAGGGAAATTATAATATATTTGAGGATTATATATTTCTGGAGCATATATTCACTTCTTACGAACCGACACTGTCGGGTTTCGACGACAGCGGGAGCCCCGTTTTCGCCGCCGAACTCCGCCCAAGCGCACAAATAAGCGCTATACGCGGCATACATGACGCAATTTTGGACTATATAAATAATACAAAGATTTCATTCGAAGATATTCGCGCGGCAGCCCCGGCAACGCCGGATTACCTTCTTACGCTTCTTCAACCGCGATTCTGCCGGATGAATTCGAACCATTATGAAAATGGGGAACACGCGGACGAATTTTGCAATAGGACGTTCTCTTTGGCTGACACATTAAGGGGGCATTAACGGCGCTGTTCTATTCCCGAAGGCTATACGCCAAGTATCTGCTGATTCTCCATAGCATCGTATAAAGCCCTGAATATGTAATAGTCGGCGGGAGCCGTGATTTTCATGTTATTTGGAGGGCTTTTTACTATGCGCATCTCGATACCGTAGATACTCAGCAGATGAGCTGAATCTATGGTGGGTATGCCTTCCGCTCGGGCGCGCTGATACGAGTTCCAGATTAAGCCGTAACGAAAGGTTTGGGGAGCCTTTGCCGTAAACATCTCGTCGCGTTTGGGAACGGAGTCGATAATATCGCCGTCCTGACTTCGGATCACGCTTTCGTACGCGGACTCGACGGTAATCGCCGCGCCGTATTTTTTTGCTGTTTCGATGTTATCGGATATAAGGTCGGCGTTAATAAGCGGACGCACCCCGTCGTGTATCAGTGTGATATCATCATAGGCGCACACGTTTTCCATGGCTTTCAAACCGATATATATGGATTCGTGGCCGCCGTTACCCCCCGGTAAAATCTGGTTGACTTTATTTATATAATATTTGCGCAGCAAAACACGCAGCTCGTTTATCCAGTTTTTCAGGCATACGACTACTATATCGTCTATCTCGCTATGCGCCTCAAAGTGCTGCAGCGTATAGATAATAACGGGCTTCCCATGCAGCTCCAAAAACTGCTTGGGCTTAGCCTTGCTGTTCATCCGCTGCCCTGCCCCGCCCGCGAATATTAAGGCTGTATTCATAATTATTCTCTCTCCAGTCCAAGATCATCCGTTCATACATGTCCGTTAGGTTGAATTTGGGTTTCCAACCTAATTGTTCTATCTTTTCGGAACTGAGTCTTCTCGACACAACGGGCGAATAGCCATGTTTTTCAATATCGGCGGGTTCTTGTACTATCACCTTAACTCTTCCGCCGCATACCATACTGGCCACCAACTCGGCCATCTCTCGTATTGTCATGCTCGCGGCGGCGTTCGTAATATTATACGCTTCCCCGTCTTCGCCTTTTAAAAGCAATAGGAATAAGCCTCGTACAGCGTCGGAGATATAGCAGTAATTACCTCGTGACTGTCCATCGGTGTGTAAAACTATGTCCTTGTTCCGTATCGCGCTGTGTGCGAATTGAGCGTAAACCCGGCTGTCGTTTATTTGAACACCCGCGCCGAACGTCTGCGCCAGCCTTGCTATTTTAACAGGAACAAAAAATTCCGAGTGATAACACTCGCACAGGCATTCGCACATTTTTTTGCTTTCAGGATAGCAGCTGCGCGCTTTCAGAGGATCGATATATCCCAAATCACCTTCTCTCACAAACATAAGTGAAGGTTCAGTCTGGCCGTATACTTCCATTGAGGATAGATAGACCATGCTTTTTATTTGTTTCTCGCGCGCCAGTTTCAGCGCGTTCATACTTCCCTTAAGCGCGGTTTCCGCTACTTCGACAGGATTTAGGGCCATATCCGGAGACTTTGTCATGGCGGCGCAGTGGAAGATATAATCCACAGGATCGGGGATTATAATAGGCTCGCGTATATCCTGCGGAATCAGCTTAACCCCATAATGCTGGAGCGCAGCGGCGCGTTTCATATTTCTTGCAAGCGCTAAAATGTTCATGTTCAAATCGTATTTTTCGTCCGCGGCGCGCAGCGCGCAAGCAAGCGCCGAGCCTATGCCGCCCGTCGCCCCGGTAATAAGCACGGCGCTGTCCCGCAGGGTCTCCCACGAAATTTCGCTGTCCGATACAATTTCTTCGATATCATCTAAAAAAACCCTCGTCATATCCTACCCCTTAAACAAAACAGACTGAACGCAATGGTTATATATAGACGCGCCGGCGGAACCGTCCGAGCCAGAGACAATCTTTTTAAATAACTCCCGTTGTTTATCCGCCCTCGGGTTAACCGATGGATTATCACACCGTGCGATGTATTTTAAGAAATCAGGCAGCGTGTACTTGCTTTCCTTGATCGCGCATTTATCCAATCGGCTTAGCGAGCTGATATAATCTTTATTATAAAATGGGTATTCATACGGCATGTCTGGCAATGTTCCGGGTTCTGGACGGATAATTTCATTCTGTATAAGCACGGGTTTGCCAATGCACAAGAATAGGTAAGGCACAGAACCCAAATCCCCATAATACGCGTCAGCCAACGCGATTGCCCGGTTTAAATCGGGGCTGTCGTCAAAAATCCCTATACGGTTAGACTTATATTCTTCTACTATCTGTTTATACTCCCCCAATAAAGCCGGGCGCATTGACGCGTAGGCAATGATGTTGAGCGGGTGCGGACGCCAAATTATGACGACATCTTCCTGCGCGCTGAAACTGTCGAATATCCAGCGCAGTTTCGGAAACAGGGCTTCATTGTCATGCAAGAGTCCTCCGATATTCGTATTGTAAAGCACTGCCCTTCGCCGCCCGCCGGGTTTTTCAATTATTTCTTTCCACTCATCAGGAACAGCGCAATTCGCGGATTTTGTATTTAAGACTTTGTCAAATTTCGGAGAACCAAGCGCGACATATTTTTGCTCCTTATTCTGCTCGCTCTTAACGGCTGATAAGTATGTTTTTCGAATCGCTTCCGATTCCAGTACAACTAAATCTGAGTTCATCGGACCGGGACAAAGGCAATAATTCTCGTCAACCTTATCCACAGATATGAAGTAAGGCACATAAACCAGTAAATCCGTTTGTGTTTTAAGTCTGGCGCTGTAAAAATCAGGATGCACGCTCGTTAACGTGTTGCTAAGATCATAGGGGTTATGAAAGTATATGATATCCGGGTGCTTTTCATGAATAATATAGTCGCCGTAATCTGTTATTGGGACATAATCCGGAAAAATATTACCTTCGTATTTCCGCCGCCTCAACGATCCATCCGGAAGTTTATGAAAATATGGGATAGGAATGACATACGCGTCACAGTTAGGGTCGTCGCGAGCGGCAAACCAAATGCTCTCCATAGAGTCCCACATAGAGGCCATATAAGGCAGAAATACAACCTGGAGACGGATATTTATACTGTCAATCGCGTTTTCTGCGTTAAGTAAACATTGATTGAATTCTGAAAGCCATTCTCCGTCGATTCGCCCTGATATCACTTTTTTCAAAGAGTCCTCATACGCTTTTAAGCAATCCATTATCCGGCCTTCAAATCGTATCACGAAGCGGAGAGCGCTATTCACCGCGGCTAGACAATTAGTCGCGAGCTGATCGGCCAATGATAGATTCCCATTGGAAACAGCCTTTTCTATTAAGGCATGCGCTTCCCGAAGAGTGTTAATCAGCTTCGTTAATTGTTCGTGATGAGATTTACGTATTTTGAGCACCTGACCTTCTGTTTAATGTATAGGTATTATCACCGGGAACGATTGACTAAATACTTGAATAAAACAGAGTTTCAATGGCAATAATTGTTAATGATTGGACGCGCGGATAGGAGCGGCTATGCATGACTGAACAGATGATTTTTTATGGCGCCGGCGCGCGAGCAGCGGAGATTCTGGCGGCAGACCCTTTGAGGAACGGTGTCTGTTTCGCGGACGCCGATACAAGCAAACAGGGGGGGATTTATCTTGGCCTGCCTGTTTTATCGCCAGAAGACGCGTTGGCAAAATATGAATTGGCGGACATTTATTAACGAGCGAATAGCCTCCGCCGTGAGGTATCTGCTCGATAGATTGAATACGTATTCTATTCCTTGTGAGGTTTATTCGAGGTATTTTAGCGCGGGGTGATAATATGGCAAGAGTAATCGACGTACTGCAATCTGTGAAACCAGCGGTTAATTTTAACGATAAGAATGTTAAGGATTTATATGGTCAAGGATTATTGGATTCCGTAGACGTTATCCTTATCGTAAGCGAGCTGGAAGACGTTTTTGGCATTGAAATAGGCAGGCTCGGGTTTACGCGGGAGGACTTTAATAATCTGACTTCTATCGAAAACCTTGTGAAAAGACATGACGGCGTGGTGGAATGAAAAATTATCTGACTATAGAGAAAAGGCTTCTTGAAAGGCTTACCGACAAAGC
>JAISZF010000237.1 GCA_031269415.1 Clostridiales bacterium | reverse complement strand
GCCGGACATGGACGCCGCCGAGACGCTGATTCAGTCCGACCCGCTTGTAAAGGGCATGTGGTGCGTGCCGGTGTATTCCAACCCAACCGGCTGCGTTTATTCCGACACTACCGTGCGGCGTATCGCCCGGCTCAAGCCTAAAGCCCCCGATTTCAGGCTGTTTTGGGATAACGCGTACCGCGTTCACAATTTCGGCGAACCCAGGCCGGTAATTCCAAATATTCTAAATGAATGCGAGACTAATGGCAGCTCCGACATGCCATTGATCTTCACCTCATTTTCCAAGGTGAGTTTTCCGGGCGCCGCCGTATCGGCTGTCGGGGCTTCCGATAATAACATAAAAGAGATACTCCGGCAGATGAGTTCGCAGACTATTGGTCCGGATAAACTAAACCAGTTGCGTCACTCGCGTTTCTTTAAAAACACGGACGGTGTCTACGAGCATATGGAAAAATTGGCCAAGCTTATAAAGCCGAAATTCGACGTTGTTCTGTCCGCGCTGGATGCTGAATTGATCGGCCTGGCGGAATGGAGCAAGCCTAACGGCGGCTACTTTATCCACTTCCGTTCCAAGGACGGCCACGCGAAACGTATAGTGGAGCTTTGCCGCGAGGCCGGTTTGATTATCACGGAAGCCGGAGCCGTTTATCCTTATAAAAATGACCCAAGGGATCGCGATCTGCGTATCGCGCCGACTTACCCAAAAATAGATGAATTAAAAAAGGCGATGGATATATTTTGCGCGTCTGTTAAATTATCGTATGTAGAAAAGATGGATTCCATAAATAACTCAACGCAACTCTAATAAATCAGGCGCTTCATATCAGTATAGGATCCTGTGAAAAAGGAAAAGTTATAGATGGTTGCCGTGGTTAGTCACAGCGGCCGGCAATCTTTTCAGGAACAGGATGTGAACGAATGAAGCCAAAGTTGAAACCGCTTATACCATTTTTCGGGATGTTTGGTATAAGCGCCGTGTTAATTTATTTTATTGTCAATATTATTAATTTCCCGAATGAGATAAAATTAACCGAAAATATTGAGCATAGATTACGATTTAACAGCCCGTTCTCAGCGACACTCGTGCCTGACACCATTAATGTGCTGAAAGTCAACAATAGACCTGTGAAAGGTAATATAAACGTAACGCTGAAAGATACCCTCACCATAGAATCGGAGCGGGCATGCACGGTTCAAATGACCCTTAACGCTTTCGGCTTGCCAATAAAACGGGTAACGCTAGACATCATGCCCGAATTGGAGATTGTGCCCTGCGGCTTGACAGTCGGGGTGGAGATCAATACCGACGGAGTTATGGTTCTGGGAACAGGCGCTGTTGAGACAGCGGACGGCGGCAAGTATAATCCGAGTGAAGGCAAGCTGGTTTCGGGCGACCTGATACTCGATGTAAACGGTGAAACCCTTAACAATAAGACGGATTTAATCAAAGCCGTTGAAAACAGCGACTCGGATCTGGAATTAAAGATAAAGCGCGACAATATGACGATGACCACGACCGTCTCGCCTATTAAAAGCTCTACGGATAATCAAAGAAAAATCGGCGTATGGGTTCGTGACGCGACCCGGGGTATCGGGACAATCACGTACTATAATCCCATAAGCCAGAAGTTTGGGGCGTTGGGCCATGGTATATTGGATGTGGACACGAAAAAGCTCATGACCGTTAAAGACGGGACGATTATGGAAGCGCGCATAACCGATATAAAGAAGGGCAGCAAAGGATCACCGGGGGAATTGGTGGGCGAATTGCATTCCGACACCACATTTGGGCAGATCAAAATAAATACGCCATACGGCATTTACGGCGCTATGGACTTAACGGGCGTAAGCAAAATTTCCAATAATAAGATGCCCATAGCGCTGCAGGATCAAGTCCGTGAAGGCCCGGCGGTTATTTACTCCAATGTTGATTCGGAAATCAAGGAATATGATGTATACATCGAAAACGTTAACCGCTTTTCAAATGACGAAACCAAGGGCATGGTACTGCGCATAACGGATCCCGGTTTACTGCGTAAAACAAATGGAATTGTGCAGGGCATGAGCGGCAGCCCGATCATACAGAATGACAAGGTAATCGGCGCCGTTACTCATGTATTCGTTCAGGATCCGACCAAGGGGTATGGAATCTTTATTGAGAACATGCTGCGTCAGGAGAATAATATTGCGTAAACAACTCCCGCCCGGGAAACCGGGCGGGAGTTGTACAAGGTACGCAGCTAAATTTACACCATGAATTTGATTTTCCGTAATTCCTCTGCTAACATCTCAATACCTCCCAATCGCCGTCCTTGGGAATCGTAACAACGAAACGGCTGCCTTTGCCGGGTTTGCTCTGAACTTCTACCTTTCCGCCATGAGCCGTGATTACGGATTTTACGATGGCAAGCCCGATTCCCGCGCCGCCTGTATTTCGATTCCGTGATTTATCGGCACGGTAAAGCCGTTCAAATATAAACGGCAACTCATCCTCCGGAATGCCAACGCCGTTGTCCTCCACGGTCAAAATGCTTTCATGTTTTGAATCCCGGACGCAAACACGAATTTGCCCGCCCTCCGGCGTATATTTCACAGTGTTGGAAATCAGATTTGAAATCACTCCGCTGATCCTGTCTTTGTCAATGGTAATTTTGGACTGTTCACCCTCCACCCGAAGTTTCAAATCCTTATTCGCAAAATCGCCCGCGAAATTATCACACACGATTCGGACGAGTTCCATAAGGTCGGCGGGCGTTTTCGCAAGCGCCAAATTGCCGCCTTCCACACGCTCGAGGCTTTCCAGATCAGCCACCAATTTACCAAGCCGCGTAATTTCCTCATAGCAGCTTTGCAGTCTTTCAGGCGTGGGTTCCCATACGCCCTCGATCATGGTTTCAAGGTTAGAGCCGAGAGCCGCGATAGGTGTACGCAGTTCGTGGGCGACATCGGCGGTAAGCTGTTTTCGGAGTCCTTCCTGTTTGGAAAGTGAATCCGACAGATGATTGACGGTCGTTATAAGATTGTCGAGTTCCATCGTTTTGGTTATGCCCGAAAAGCGCAGGGCGTAATTTCCCGCGGATATTTGCTTCGCTATTTCCGCTGTTCTCGCAATCGGGCGCGCGATACGCCGTGCCAAAAGCCAGCCTACGACAAACGAAACAAGCAGTGAAGCCACGGCAGCCGAGAGCAGTATCATATTAAGCGCGTTCAAAAAATTGAAGTCGCTTTCACTAAGAAAGAAAGGCCCGAAATACTTTACCTGGGCGGTTCCAATCAGGCGGTTGTTCCGCGTAAGCGGATATTCCACAGACGTAAACTCTCCCGTGCTGCCGCGACGAGCCATCCTCTCGGATATTTCCTTCATGATATGCTCACATTCGGTCATGTCATGATTTTCGGCATCCCAAATAATCTCACCGGTATAGCCGTCATATAGCTTGACAATATAGCCTTCACGAAGAGCGTACATACCCGCCTCATGGATAGCGGCTGTATTCCATGTGCGCGCCAAGCCGTTATACTGCATAGTCAAATCGTTCAAAATATGCTCTGTTTTTACCTCATGTTGTTCGCGGACGTAGCTTTCGAACCGGCTGCCTACAAACACGTTGGAGAGCAGACTGATAAGCGCCACCGTGACAAGCGCGACAAGAGTCATGGCAAGCGACAGATGTGTTCGCAGCTTTCTCAACTACACACCTCCGAATTTGTAACCAAGCCTGTGGACAGTCAGGATATAAATCGGTTTTCCGGGATCGTCCTCAATTTTTCGGCGCAGGTTTTTGACATGTACGTCAATGGTGCGGTCGTATCCGTCAAACTCGTCGCCAAGGGCAATTTGAATAAGCTCATCTCTTGTGAAAACCTTGCCGGGGTACTTGATCAGCGCGGCGAGTATTTTCACTTCGCTCTGTGTGAGATTGATCGGAAGCAGTTTTTTCTTGAACTCGTTCTTTTCAAAGTCAACGATAAGGTCTCCATCTCTGTATGAATTTCTGACTGTCAGTGGGACAAGATCGTTTTCCGCGCGCCGAAGCACCGTTTCAATCCGCGCGTGAAGTTCTTTCAGACTGAAAGGTTTGGTAATATAGTCGTCCGCGCCGATACGCAGCCCGTCCAGCAGGTCCTGTTCCTCAATTTTCGCCGTCAGCATGATAATAGGCACGCGCGACCGCGCGCGAATTCTCCTGCAGATTTCCTCGCCGGATATGTCGGGCAGCATCAAATCCAGAACGATGAGCGCGATGTTCTCCTTGGCAAATATCTCAAGCGCCTGCCGCCCGTTCGCCGCCGCAAAGAGGGCGAACCCCTTGCTTCCGAGATAAGACGCCACGGCGTCCAGAATTTTCGGCTCATCGTCCACAGCCAATATATTTTTGTTTCTGACTGATATATGGCATCCTCCTTTTTAGTGACCGTTTACCTATTTCAAGTCAAACGGTTTCAGGAACTTGTAAACGTCGGTCGGCTTGCCGTCAATGTCAACGCTTACGGTGGCATACACCCATCCTTCGACTTTTTCGGGATCGACTCCCGCCGCGATAAACGGTTCGGGGTTCAGGACGTATACAATATCCTTGTCCTGATTCTCCTTGGTTTGGCTGTTCACGCTCATGTCCTTTGCCCATTCAAACAGATTTCCGCCGCCAAGATCAATGTTATAGTGGTCGAGCGCCGTGTGATAGCCGACATTGTCCCGATACAGCTTTACAATCTGCTCGTAGGATGCGATAGGCGTCGCGTCGCCGCTGTATGTCAGTTCGTCCTCGCCGAGTTTGGCGCCCACCATGAGTTTATCTTCGTAGTACACGATTGTTTCCGGAAGTTTGCCCGTGTCCAGTCCGGCGTCAACGAACGGCTGCGCGTCAAATTCCAGCATGACATCGTGAAGCGGGCTTGTTTTGTAGTTTTCGCTCCAGATAAACCTGACGGTTCCGTCGGGCGCCGCAAGCGACCAGCCTCCGTTCATTTCATCAAGAGAAACGCTGTTCCCCACGGTATCCAAAACCGCGCCAAACGATGCTACGGATTCTTTGCCTACCACATCCAAGTTTTGTGTAAGCCCTGAACACGCGGCTAAGGACAATATAACCGCACCGCCTACAAGTACCAGTAAAACCCTCTCTTTCATTATGCAACCTTCCCTTCTAATCTCGCCGCTTTAAATCTTTTCAAACGCAGAGCGTTTGTGAGTACCGAAACCGAGCTTAAGCTCATTGCGGCGGCGGCGAAGATCGGGTTCAGGAGAGGCCCGCCGAACAGATATAACAGTCCCGCCGCAATGGGAATGCCGACCACGTTGTAGCCGAACGCCCAAAACAAATTTTGCTTGATATTGCGTATGGTGCGCTTGCTCAGGTTGATGGCGGTCGGAACATCCATCAGATCGCTTCTCATCAGTACGATATCCGCCGATTCCATCGCCACGTCCGTGCCGGAGCCGATCGCGATGCCGATGTCGGCCTGCGCCAGTGCCGGGGCGTCGTTGATACCGTCGCCGACCATCGCGGCCTTGCGGCCCTCGCTTTGCAGCTTCTTGACCTCGTTCGATTTATCCTGCGGCAGCACCTCCGCCAGCA
>JAISZF010000193.1 GCA_031269415.1 Clostridiales bacterium | reverse complement strand
TAGTGGCTGGTCGTTACAGCCGAAAGTGGTAGACATGGTTAAGTATATTGCTTAATCAGGTTGAACTTTAAAGAAGAATATAGGGTTCCTATGTTTTCCTATGTTTTTCATAACGGTTTGGGGCGTGTAGAGATATAGGAAAGATAGAGCGGGAAAATCGGTGCTGGCGTCTTCGCCCACGAAACCTGACAGGCGCAAAAAAAGGCGCTATCGCGCCTTATTCATACAACAGCTTCCTAGCCGCCATATACGATTGGTCATTACCAATCATATAGAATATGTCGCCGGCGTTGAACGTGGCGTATGGCCCGGGCGAAACTATCAGGTTTTCATCCCTCCGCATGGCGATGATAGTCCCCCCGGTATTATGCCAAAAACGCAGTTCGTCAAGGGTTTTGCCGATAACGGTGGATTCGGCTGTTATCACGATTTCATACGGCGTAAATGGGCTCACGCTCCGGAATCGCTCGGCGGCGTCCACGATATACCGGATTTTATTGATGATGTCCGACGTTTCCTTTACCTGCTTCTGCGCCCACTGCGTAATCTCGCTCTTTATGACGGTCAAATTCTCAACCTCATTATAACGCTGAACAAATTCCTTTGCCGTGCTGACCGAAACAACTTCTACGCCGCTTCCCCTTTCCGTATCCAAAATGCCCATATCCTTGAGAATATAAACGGCTTTTCGGATCGTTTCGGGAGAAACCTTGTATTGCGACGCAAGCATGGAACGGCCGTAGAGTTTCTGACCCTCCATATATTTGCCGTTGGCTATGTCTCTGGCAATGTCAATAGATATTTTACGATAAACGGAATTGGTTATTTTTTGTTCTTTATCCATGGTGGCAGTCCTCCTCCGCGACTTACCGGCAGATTACGGCATAACCGTCACCGCCTGCCCGCCCATCTGCTCCCAAGCGGCGGCAAACGCGTTTCTGCCGGCGGAATTACGCCCCGCCAGCGGATCGTTGAAATAGACGCGCGTTTCATCATATCCGGTCAGCAGGACGGAATGTTCGCGGTATGTTATCCGCACAGGGCCTTGCTCAGTATCCCAGGTTATAAAAGCCGAAGAGGGCAGGGGAGCGTAAGTAGTGTTTATAATTACCCATACGGGTATGCCCAGCGCCGGATAATACAGCAGGTCGCCGAATTCGCAGCCGGTTAAATCCAAGGCCATGCCCGGCATATATCCGTCCAACAGCTCCGCTATGGGGCCGTGGTAAACGCCGTAGCCCGCTTCCTTAAAACTGTCCATACGCCCCACAAAACCCTTATTGGGGTTCCCGCGGAAAACCCGCCCGTCTTTTGTCCGGTATACAGCCGGCTCTTTTTTTATTCGCCCGGCCAGTTCCAGCTTATCGGTTTTCACGCCCTGGCTTAACAGCAGCATCGCCAAACTGGTGACTTCGCAGCCGCGCGCCAGTTCCGGCGTTTGAAGCAGCGACGGCGCTTCCAGAGCGGCGGATGCGGGCAGTGTAACGCCGTTGTCCCAAAGCAGCCTGCCGGAACCTCGGTGATAGATAAACGAGGGCCGATATGCCCGCGCGTGATTCAGCGCCGCCGCCATATCGCTGAATTCCGTGAAATCGTTTGAACCCGGTACAAACACATCAAATGGCGGATGCCGCGCCGAGCCGCACAGTATTAAAACGGACGCGGCGGCGGCGAAAACCCGGTTGAATACCGGCCTTGTCACACAGACGCTGCCTTCAGGGCGCTTTCCGGTATAACCGCCCCGTCGCGCCATATCCGCTCCAGATTATAAAAACCGCGATTCTCTTTATCAAAGATATGGATAACGATCGATCCGAAATCCAACAGCACCCAATTCATCGTACGCATGCCTTCGGAATGGTGCAGCCGCGCGCCCAATTTGCCCAGCCTTTCTTCCGCCTCGTCCGCCATAGCCCTGATTTGGCTCGGGTTATTGCCGCTCGCTATAATAAAACAGTCGGCGATTGTTGAAATATTGTGTATATCCAGTACGACGATGTCTGTGCCGAACTTGTCGTCCAGCGCTTTCCAGGCTGTTTGAATACGCAGTGACTCTTCGGGCGTAAAGCCGTCCATATAAATCCCCCTTATGTTTTATTTTCCGTTTCCCTCAACGCTTTTACGCTAAACGGGTGTACCGCCTGTTTTTTCAATTCTGTATACGCGATCTTCATGCGCAGACACAGGGCTGTCGCTTTATCCAGATCGATTAACGCGGCCTCCCTTATCGCGTCAATCCCGGCGATGTTTATGCGGTTCGGTTCCGTACAGTCGGCTGTCAGAAGTATCTTGTCCAACAGAGACATTTGTTCGCATCCGGTAGTATGAAACCGTATCGCGTTTAGTATCTCCGGATCTTCAATATTAAACTCTGTTTTGGCGATTTCCGCGCTTAACAGACCGTGCGCCAGATCGGGCTGGGAACGCATAACGCTGTCCAACCGTATGCCCCGCTCGTCGCAGCGCCGCAGTTTTTCGGCGGCGGGCAGCTCCTTCGCGCAGTCGTGGAATACAGCCGTAATATAGGCTTTGCGGCGGTTAACCCCATATATCTCCGCCAGCCTCACGGAGTCCTCCGCAACTCCCATGGTATGACGCCATCGCTTATCGGAGAGCCGCGAGCTTACCCAGCGTTCGGCCTCCTCCATGTCGTAGCGGTCGCCGCGGTACAGCCCGTGTTTCTTTATATACAGCTCCACTGTTTCGGGCAGCAGGTATTTGACGGGCCGCTCAACCTGAACGCGGTTCCGGATATCGCTGGACGAGATCGCCAGCGGGGGCGTCTTCAGTGTATATATCTTTGCGCCGTAACGCTCGCGCGCTAAGGTTAATTGCCGGTTCAGAGCCTCGCCGTCAACCTCCGGGCGCCCCGCGGCTATAATGGAACACAGGTCGAAAATACGTTCGGGCGACTTCCATGTGAACATCTCGGTCATCGCGTCCGCGCCGGCGATAAAGAATATTTTTGTCTTTTTACCATACAGCCGCTTCAGTTCGGTTAAGGTGTCAACCGTGTATGAGGCCCCGGCGCGTTCTATCTCAATCTTGGAAACGTCAAAATACAGATTGCCCGATACAGACAGCGCGGCCATTTCATAGCGCAGCGCGCCCGGAGAAATCGCGCTGTTATTCTTATGGGGGGCTTTGCCGGTCGGCACGAATAATACGCTGTCCAGCCCGAATTGCCGTCGCGCGCCCTCAGCCACCGCCAAATGCCCATTGTGAATGGGGTCGAATGTTCCCCCCATAACTCCGATACGCCTATTGTCGTCCCTCATATTCACCAAGCTCTCTAAAACTGTTCAATGCGGTTCAAGTACGCGTTAATCAAAAACGGCCTTTCAAACCCCTCGACCTCAATACGGTAATATGGCACGGCCGTTAATGAAGCGCTGTCGTGAATGCTGCCCTCTTTCTGGTAATAAACCAGATCGATTTTGATTACATCGGCGGGCCGATCATTATACGCGTCCTTATAGGACTGCATAAAGTGAAGCAATGCCTCGTCAACGGCGCACAACTCCGTAAGCTGGCCCGAATATCCCTTTGGCCTGCTGTAGATGCAGTCTATCTGGACGACGCCCCTTTCCGTCACTAAAAACTCAATAAAATTGGTGTAGATTACGCGGTCTCTGTATTTCTGACAGAAACGAACCCTGCAGCCTTCGTCGTCAATAAACACCGAATCCAACTCGAAATCCGATATTTCACCCATACCCTTCAGGAATTCCCGCGCCTCCGTGATTGCGGTTTCAGCGGACAGCTCTATTTTATCGTCGCCGCTAAGGCGGTCAAAAGTCATAAATCCGTTTTGCAAGGTCAATTGTCTGCCTTGGCTTACATAAATTGTTTTGTCTAATTCATCCATCCGGACCGCGTCCAGGGGGTCGTCAAAGAACATGCCTAACAGCTCGTTTTCGTCGTATTCATATCCGCTCATGGACAATTGCCGCATAGGCTGGTAAGAACGCGGTATGGCGGTTTCCAGGCGAATATCGTTTTCAGCCAGCAATTCCGTTATTATACCGGCTTGACGCACGTCCATGTAATAGCGGTTCCTCTCACGATAGAGCGAATAGCCCAGAAAGGCGTCCAGCAGCAGGAGGAAGGCTATTGTAAGAGTTTTTGCTTTATCCCAGTCCATAGATTATCCTATCTTTGAGAGCGACTGGCCGTCGGGCCACCACATTATCCAGTACAAATACGCCTTTTTACTGCGCTCAAGCTTATACCCGAGCATTATATCCGTGAATTTTTCAGGGTTTGCCTCCTGCGCTGAGCTGACCTCAGCCAGAGAGCCCTCAAAATCCAGATCAGCGGTTTTGTGCGCCTCGTCCATAATAAAATTATAAACTAATTTTTTGTAATCCGCCACATTGCCGTCGCGGATTGTAACCTCCAGCGTATGCTTCATCGCGGCGGCGTCGCTTCGTTTATATTCATCAGGCAGAACAACCGGAAAGTTATTAATCACATAATCAAAGTAGAATATATACCCGTCCTCACGTTCCTCATAATCCGCCAAATAATATTCATTATTAACCAGGGGATCGGACATGATGAAGCCGAGCGCCGCTCCGAAACTCTTGAGAAGACTGGTTTCACCGCTGCCAGCCCGATAATTTGAATATTCCAGCACGTCGTTCTGAAAATATTTCACCACCGTGGTGGCGTCGACAAATGTATAGACAGTGTTATCGCCCATAAAAAAGAGTTTAGCGGCCGGGTTTTCAAAAAACACGTTTATGTGCTGTTCAATGGCGCCCCTCAGCAGCTCGCCCTCGGCGTAGGGGTTAACCACGGCGACGGCGGGGTAAGAATACCCGTTATCCATACGCTTGGCTATAAAGGTATTTTTATCGCTGAGATCCTCGTATGAGCTTAGGGCTGAGGACTCATATAAGATTTCCTGATAAAACTCATCGAGACTTAATACGGGAGGAAGCGCGTTCTTGACGGAGTATCCGGACATTAGCATGTTTTTTTCATCCAACAGCCAGACAATGGTGACGCTTCTTCTGGCGTCCGGGGGCAGGAGGACAACACTGGTGACATACTCCAGCTTGTCCGCGAACCCGCTTTTGCCGAAAGCCAGCGCGAATACCGCCGTGGGTATATCGAAAGCGTATTCATAGATATACCCGGGCGCGCCGAAGATTTCCGCGTAATTGACTTCCCGCGTTTCCAAGTGCTCGCCTTCTTTAAGCGTTGCGGCTATTATGCCGTCACAGGACTCCCGCACCTTGTTTACCCGCATTCCTGTATATAGTATACTGAATACATTGTTGCCGTAATTTGTAATCAGACGGTACGGCCAAACAAAGATCCTGTCGTCAGTCGCGTCACGGGGTTCCGTACGCGTAAAGAAGGTATAAAAAAAGTTACGGCTTGAGCTGTTCGCAAACCATAACTGAGAGGTAAGGTAAATAGCCAGACCAGTCAGCAGGATGATCAATCCCGTTTTCACCCTGCTCATACGGCTTCGCCGTCCAGCTTCAGTTTGTCGAAACGCAGAATCATTGTTGTTCCCTTTCCCAATTCGCTGTTTGCCGTTATGCGGAAGTTGTGCGCTTCCATAATCTCCTTCGCTATCGCCAGCCCCAGTCCGGTACCGCCCATCGCGCGCGACCGACCCTTGTCCACTCGGTAGAAACGCTCGAATATGCGGCGCAGGTCTTCTCGTGGAATCCCCATGCCGTCGTCTCGGACAAATACCCTGTAGTACGCGTCGGCGTCCTCGACGCTGATCTCGATTGAAGCCCCGCCGGGACTGTATTTGACGGCGTTGCTGATAATATTCGTCAGAACCTGATTGATGCGGCCGGCGTCGGCCTCAATAAAGCAGGCGTTGTTTAAAGGAGTGAATACCATGTTCTGACGCTTCTTATCCGCTAATACGACGTTCTGTTTGACGCATTGGCTGATGAGCGCGTTGAGATCCAACACCTCCAGATCCAATTTAAGCTGCTTATTGTCCAGCCTGGATAATTCCAATAGATCCTGAACCAGCAGCGCCATCCGCTGCGCCTCCGAATCTATGACATTTAAGAAATCCAAGGCGACCGCGGTATCATTCACCGCTCCGTCCAACAGGGTTTCCGTATATGTCTTCACCGTGGTAAGCGGCGTGCGCAGTTCATGGGACACATTGGCGACAAACTCCTTACGCATGTTATCCAATTTGGTCATCTTGGTTACATCCTGTATGACCACGACCACGCCGGCCTTGTTTCCGTTAGAGTCCAAATAATACGCCGCTGTGGACAGAATGAATTTATCGCCGGTAGCTATGGTGGATTCCTTTTGGCTTATGCCGTCCTCAAAACCCAGGTATCGCATAACATCTTTCGCGGGGATACGTTTCAGATCGCCCAAATTAAGCAGCTCCTCACTGGCGCTGTTGGCGTGAATCAGCGTATCCTCCGCGTCATACGCCAGAACACCGTCCGTCATATAGTGGAGAACGGTTTCCATCTTGTTCTTCTCGCTGTCCGAGGCTATGATATACTGATTAATCTCCCTGGCCATCTCGGTGATGGTCTCCGAGAGCTGCCCAATCTCGTCCTTGCTGTATACCTTGATGTTTTGGTTCAGATCGCCGTCCGCCATGGCTTTGGCGACACGGGTCAGTTCTATTATCGGCTTGGTGAGCGCGTTGGAAAGCATATAGCCCAATACCCCGGCCAGTACCAGCGCTATTATGAGCATAAAGAATAAGGTCATGGTGATTTTCGATAAGTTCTCGTTAATAGGCAGCGCGTCCATTCGGGTATATATGATATACTGCGAGTTGTCGCCCGCCAGAACGGCGTATGTCAGCCATTCTTTCGCGGTATTATTGACATCTATGTCTTTCTTGCTCGAATTAAACCCATCCGGCCCGCGCATCGCGTTCTCTATGGCGGTGTCGTAAAACCTCATGCTCAGAAACTCTGTCGGCGCGAGAATTTGGTTCTGCTTGTTTATGTCCAGTATACATCCCTGTATGCCCTGCGGCATGATCAAATTCTCAAACGCGTCCTGGAACAGCTCCGCCGATGTATTGCCCTGGACGATCTCTCCGTTGATCTTGTCCGCGCATTCCTTAAGCTGCGTGCGCGCCTTGGCGATCTCGTTAGACCGCGTCTGCGTCAGCGTAAAGGTGCCGCTTACAATCGCAACGATAAAAACCAGAATGATATAAATGAATACAAGTTTAGATTTTATGCTCTTCAAGTAGTTTCAGTCCCGTCAAAATAATAACCGACTCCGCGCTTGGTCATTATATATCGCGGTTTTTCAGGACACTCCTCCAATTTTGAGCGCAGCC
>JAISZF010000173.1 GCA_031269415.1 Clostridiales bacterium | reverse complement strand
TTATCTATACAACGCGCGGCATAGGTGGCAAGCCTTGTCCCTTTCTCCGGCTTAAACGTGGTTATGGCCTTGATCAAGCCAATTGTTCCAATGGAAATCAAGTCGTCGCTGTCTTTTATATGATTGCTGTACTTCTTGACCACATGGGCCACAAGCCTTAAATTACGCTCGATCAGAATATTCTTGGCGTCTTCGCTGCCCATGGCGTACTCATTCAGGTATTTTCGCTCGTCCTCACTTGACAGAGGCTGAGGGAATGAATAGCTGCTGGTGATGTAGGAGAACAGAAAGAAGAATTGCAGCAATCCGAAAAACACATTAAACACCTCCAAAACCACGTGATGTATTATATGAGACGGACAAAAAACGCGTGCATAGTTAAATTATTAATTATTAGTTACAAGCCGCGGGAAGCCTCCGCCTTAATATATCCAGCTCCCGCACCGGCCTTACCGCGCGGATTCTCAGCAACTGGCGCGGGTGCGGGGCGCTTTGCAGAGGGGCGTTATTGAGGTCGAAGATCTCGTTAATAATCTGCCGGAATCCCGGCCCGTCCGCCGTGAGAAACTCCAGTTCATCCCCGACGCTGAACTTGCCGCGCTGTTCCACGATCGTCCAATGTGAATCGGAGTCGTATGATTTGACTATGCCGCAGAAATCGCTGCCGCTCTCAGCGACGCCGTCATAAATTTGCGTAAGCTCATTAGGCGAGTCCGTAAAAAAGCCGGTTGTAAAATCTCGGTGAGTGGTCAGAAATAACTCGGAGAGATAAGCCGCCTTATTCGACTCATAGAGTTTCGGGTCATTGAAATAATCGTCTATGGCGCATCGGTACGCATTAACCGCGGCCGCCGTATAGTACACGGATTTCATCCGGCCCTCAATCTTGAAACAGGAAACGCCGGATTCAATAAGCTGTGGGATATACTCAATAAGGCATAAATCCTTGCTGTTCATGACATAAGCTCCCCGGCTGTCTTCTTCGATAGGGTAGTATTCGCCGGGGCGGGTTTCTTCCATAAGTACGTAATTATAGCGGCACGGGTGCGCGCACTCTCCGCGGTTGGCGTCGCGGCCGGTCATATAATGGCTAAGCAGGCAGCGCCCGGAATAGGCCATACACATAGCTCCGTGAACGAACGCCTCCAACTCAACAGCGGGCGCGGCACGGCTTATCTCCGTGATTTCGGCGGCGGGCAGTTCCCTGGCCAGCACAACGCGTTTCGCGCCGGCCTTTGCCCAAAACGCGGCGGCGCGATAATTGGTCGTATTCGCCTGCGTACTGATATGTATAGCCATATCGGGGATGATCTCCTTAACCAGGCTGAATACGCCGGGATCGGACACGATAACCGCGTCCGCCCCGGTACATTGCAATTTTATAAGGAAATCATACATCCGTTTAAAATCTTCGTTGCGCGCGTAAATATTGACTGTTACATAGACTTTACGCCCCAAGCCGTGGGCGTATTCCACAGCTTGGTTTATGCCCTCGGCGTCGAAGTTCTTTGCCTTCGAACGCAGGCTGTACTCCGCTCCACCCAGATACACGGCGTCCGCCCCGAACGACAGGGCCGCGCGGAGTTTTTCAAAATCACCGGCAGGAGCCAGCAGTTCCGGTTTTGCTATATTATCCATCATATCACCCGGAGTTTCGGCTGTCAGTTATATAGCTTGTTATATTCTTTCAGCTTTTCCAGATATTCTTCTTCATTATCGGTAAAGAAGTGTCGATAGTTTTCTTCGTCAATGAGGACGCAGTAAAGCAGATCGCCTTCCTCCGGCTCCAAAGCGGCTTGAATACAGGCTTCGCCGGGGTTGCAAACAGGGCCGGGCGGCAGGCCGGGCGTTCTGTAGGTATTATACGGAGAGTTCACGTTGACGTTATCCGCTGTAAGACGATCCAAGCGCACCTTTTCGTCAAGCGCGTAGAGCAGAGTGGAGGGCATTCTGAGATTCATGCCCCTGCCCAGTCTGTTATAGATGACCGCCGCGCCCTTCGACCGTTCGTCCGCCCGGGGGAAATCCTTTTCAATTATCGAGGCTATCGTGATAAGCTCATTCATGGTCAGCCCATTTTCTGCTGCCTGCTGTCCAAATTTGCTGTAATATTTATCCTCGAAATTCGTCAGCATCTTATTGATTATTGAGTCGGCGGTATGAGGCGGATCCATGTCGCTTCTTATACGATAAGTGTCGGGGAAGAGATAGCCTTCCAGCCAGTGCCTGCCCGGCGTTCGCCCTTCTAAGATCCTGTATTTGAATTCATGGTCGTGGCTAGCCCAAGTAAACGTGTCCTCTTCCATGGGTACGCCGTTTTCATCCGTCTCCGGTTCAGGTATGACACCGTTGGCTGTCAGATAGGTTGCAATATCTTTTATCGAATATCCCTCCAGTATTAGGATGGTAATATCCGTATTCTCCGGATCCTGCCTCAGGATGGAATTGATCTTGGAAGTAGTCATATTCGTGCTGAGCGCGTACGTGCCGGGCTTGTAATCGGTATCCTCGGATTTAAGTATGTTCTCCAGCCTGAACATCAGCGCGTTACCGATGACACCTTCTTTCTCGAGGCGCTCATATACGTTATCAGCGGATTCCCCTTCCGTAACGGTGAATTGAACTTCGACCTCTTCCTCCGGCCTGGGAATCAAGGAGGTTTCCGCGTACGCGAAACCGGTATTATATCCCACTTGAATATAAATATAGATTAAGAAAACCGTAGC
>JAISZF010000171.1 GCA_031269415.1 Clostridiales bacterium | reverse complement strand
ATGCGCGAACACGGCGCGGGGTTTGAGGAAACGCTTAAAGACGCGCAGAGCAGGGGGTACGCGGAGCGTGACCCTTCCGCCGATATAGACGGGTTTGACGCATGTCGAAAGCTGGCGATACTGTTATCTATCTGCTTGGGCAAATATATAAATTTCTCCAAGATACCCACTGAAGGCATTTCGGAGATTACCGCCGATGATTTCGCCTTTGCCGAGGCCTCGGGCAATACAATAAAACTCATTGCCAAAGCGGATATCAAGGACGGCGTAATTGAGGCGGCGGTCGCCCCCATGATATTGTCAAGAGATTCGCGGTTTGGCGTGGTCGACGATGTCTATAACGCCGTAAGCCTCACTTTCGACGCGAAAGACAACATCCTGCTAAGCGGCAGGGGAGCCGGGAAATACCCAACCGCGGGGGCTATTGTCAGCGATATGGCCGAGGCGTTGAGATTCGGAAATGAAGCGCCGGCATGGTCGGCGGACGAAGCCGAGCTGTCTTCCGCGGGTGAGGTGATAAACACGCGTATGGTTCGGTATACTTTCACAGACCGGCAGAAGGCGCGAAAAGCCGCCGAAACGCTTTTTGGGATGGATGATCTGATTTGGGCGGAAGCGGATATACCCGATCAGGCGGCGTTTTACACGCCTCCGATGAAAGAACGGGAATTCGCGGAAAAGATTGGACTCTTTAAAGAAACCTTCGGCGTCGGCGTTAGAAGCGCATTGCGGCTCTACGTCGGCAGATAGACGGGCGGCGTTTATGATAAAGGTTAGAACCCCCGCCACTACGGCTAATATGGGTCCCGGATTTGACTGCGTAGGTATGGCGCTGCAATTGTATAACACACTGTACGTCGAGGAGTCGGATCGCGATCTGCTGATTGAGAGCCGCTCGAATCAGCCGATTCCTCTGGACAGGCGGAATCTGATATATATCACCATAGAAAATTTTTTCAAAGAGATAGGGAAAAAACAGCCGGGCCTGCATATGATCCAGCATGACCTTATTCCATTGACGCGCGGGCTTGGCAGCAGCGCGGCATGTATCGTTTCCGGACTGGCCGCCGCCAATGAAATCTCGCGCGCGGGGCTGTCACGGGATGAACTCCTGCAAATGGCCGCAAGGTTGGAAGGCCACCCCGATAACGCCGCACCCGCGTTTTTAGGCGGAATTGTGGCCGGCGCGATGGATAACGGTCGGCTGTTCTGCTGCAAACTGGACACGCCGAAATTGAGCGACCTGGCTTTTGCCGTAATGATACCCGATTTTCCGCTGCCCACGGAACAGGCGAGAAAGGTACTGCCGAACAGTTACGGCAGGGAGGACGCCGTTTTTAACGCCTCCCGCGCCGCCCTCTTAACCGCCGCGCTGACGAGCGGGCGCTTTGAATTGTTAAAGACAGCCATGCAGGATGTTATACATCAGCCTTACCGATCAAAAATTATTCCGGGTATGAACGGGATATTCGCCGAATGCCTGAATAAAGGCGCGCTGGGCGTGTTCCTGAGCGGCGCTGGGCCGACGGTTATCGCCGTCGTGCGGCGCGGGCATCTCGCGCGTTTTGTTCCAAAGCTGCCATCCGAATGGTCATTTCAATTTATAGAACCGGACGACGCCGGCGTTCAGATAGAAAGGATTGATTAATTTGCTGTATGTGCAGAAATTCGGGGGGTCATCCGTGGCTGACGCCGAACGGGTGTTTAATGTGGCACGCCGTATCGCGGACACATACCGAAAAGGGAATCAGGTTGTCGTGGTGTTGTCGGCGCAGGGCGACACGACCGACGAACTGATTCGGAGAGCAAATGAAATCAACCCGAATCCCAGTAAACGCGAGTTGGATATGCTGCTTTCCACCGGAGAGCAGCAGTCTGTGGCGCTGATGGCGATGGCTTTGCAGAAACTCGGCCTTAACGCGGTGTCGCTGACAGGGCAGCAGATAGGCTTGCGTTCGTCTTCCACGCATGGGGCCGCGCGCATCCGGAGCATTGACGCCGAACGTATATATACGGAACTGGAACGGAATAATATTGTGATTGCGGCGGGGTTTCAGGGCATAAACCGATACGGCGACATTACCACCCTAGGCAGGGGAGGCTCGGATACCACGGCGGTCGCCCTAGCGGCCGTGCTGAAAGCGGATTTCTGCGAGATATACACGGACGTGGACGGAGTCTATACCGCGGATCCCCGCGTGGTTAAAAACGCCCGGAAGATGGATGAAATCAGTTATGACGAAATGCTCGAACTGGCTTCGCTGGGAGCGAAGGTACTGGCCACTCGATCCGTTGAACTGGCAAAGAAATATCAGGTTATGCTGGTGGTACGCTCCAGCATGTCCGACGCGGAAGGCACATTCGTTAAGGAGGAAGCAAAGGTGGAAAGCACGTATATCAGCGGACTGGCAATGGACAAGAATGTTGCCAGCATTTCGGTGATCGGTATCAGGAATAAGCCCGGCATGGCGTATAAGATGTTCTCTCTGCTGGCTAAAGAGAAGATTATTGTGGATATTATTCTGCAGTCTATCGGTCGCGGAGCGACTAAGGATATCGCGTTTACCGTCACAAAGAACGATTTGCCGAACGCCGTAAAGCTGTTAACGGATAATCAGCCCAAGCTGGGGTTTGAGAGCATTTCTTATGACGACAAGATAGTTAAGGTATCCGTGGTGGGCGCCGGCATGGCCTCGCACCCCGGCGTGGCGTCCATGCTGTTTGAGGCGCTGTATGCGGGCGGCATTAATATTATGATGATTTCCACCTCTGAGATAAAGATCTCTGTGTTGATAGACGAACGCGAAGCCGACGCGGCCGCCAATGTGGTTCACGACAGGTTCTTCAGCGGCGCGGCGGCGATTGACGCGAGACGGTAGAGAGAGGGCTCTTATGAAGATAGCGGTTGTCGGCGCGACCGGCATGGTTGGCCGGAATTTTCTAAAAGTTTTATCGGAACGGAATTTCCCCATAGATGAATTATATCTCTTCGCTTCGAAACGATCCGCCGGGCAGGAATTGGAATTCAACGGAAAGAATTTCCGGGTGGAGGAACTGGACGAACACAGCTTTGACAGGGGAATAGACATTGCCCTGTTCTCGGCGGGTGGGGGAATCAGCCTGAAGTACGCGCCTATCGCGGCTGCGTCGGGCTGCGTCGTGGTGGACAACAGTTCCGCTTGGCGGATGAAAGAGGGTGTGCCGCTGGTTGTGCCGGAGGTTAACCCGGAAGACGTCAAATGGCACAAGGGAATTATCGCTAACCCCAACTGTTCCACCATTCAGGCGGTTGTGGCGCTGTGGCCGCCGCACCGTGCCTACGGGATCAAGCGGATTGTGTATTCCACTTATCAGGCGGTGGCGGGCGCGGGTATGGGCGGCGTGCGGGATCTGGAAGAAGGACTGAAAGGCGGCGCGCCGAAAAAATTCCCTCACCCGATTGCGGGTAATTGCCTGCCGCAGATAGATGTATTTCTGGAAGACGGGTATACTAAAGAGGAAGAGAAAATGATCAATGAAACGAGAAAGATCATGCACGCGCCGGAATTGAGGGTAACGGCCACATGCGTCCGCGTGCCGGTCTTTTTCGGACACAGCGAGTCTATCAACGCGGAGTTTGAAAAGCCGTTTGAGCTGGACGAACTGAGGGCGCTGCTTCAAAACAGCCCCGGAATCGTGGTCAGGGACGATCCGTCCGCCGGGGTATACCCCATGGCTATAGACGCGGCGGGCACGAACGACGTTTACGTGGGGCGCGTCCGGCGGGATAACAGCGTGGAAAACGGCGTTAATCTCTGGGTCGTGTCGGACAGCGTGCGCAAGGGCGCGGCGTATAACGCCGTACAGATAGCGGAACTACTTCTGAGAAGGTGATTGATTGATAAATGACAGCCGGAACTTAACCCTTCTGACTGATTTCTACGAACTGACGATGATGCGCGGCTATCTGAACGCTGACATGGCCGATCGCGTCGTTGTCTTTGATCTCTTCTACCGCCGCAATCCATCGGGCAACGGATACGCCATTGCCGCCGGGCTGGAGCAGGCGGTGGAATATATACGCGGACTGAATTTTTCGGACGAGGATATCGCCTATTTGAGTGGGACGGGGTTTTTTGACGCCGCTTTTTTAAGCGCGCTTGAGGAGTTTCGCTTTACCGGCGATATCTGGGCTGTTCCGGAGGGCACCGTGGTATTTCCCCACGAACCGCTGCTGAAGGTTAAAGCCCCGGTTTTCCAAGCTCAGCTCTTAGAAACCGCGTTGCTCACGATTATAAATCATCAGAGCCTTATCGCCACAAAGGCGGCGAGGGTATGTCAGGCGGCGCAAGGAGATCCCGTGCTGGAATTCGGGCTTAGGCGAGCCCAAGGCCCGGACGCGGGTGTGTATGGCGCGCGCGCGGCGTTTATCGGGGGCTGCGCCGCCACCAGCGACGTACTGGCCGGAAAGATGTTCGGTATTCCCGTGAGGGGTACGCACGCGCACAGTTGGGTTATGAGTTTTGAAAACGAACTGGACGCGTTCCGCGAGTACGCGAAGGTATTCCCGCAGGCGTGCGTCCTATTGGTTGATACGTATGACACCCTGCGATCCGGGTTGCCGAACGCGATTACCGTGTTTAAAGAAGCGCGCGAAGCCGGCGTTCCTCTCAAGGGTTACGGCATCCGGCTGGACAGCGGCGATTTGGCGTATATATCCAAAATGGCACGCAAAATGCTGGACTCGGAAGGCTTTACGGACGCCGTAATCTCCGCTTCCAGCGATTTGGATGAAAACCTGATCGCCCAGTTGAAGATTCAGGACGCGAAGATCACTCTCTGGGGCGTCGGAACCAACTTAATCACTTCGGTGGATTGCCCGGCGTTCGGCGGGGTGTATAAATTAGCCGCGGAAACGGGCGAAAAGGGTGAATTGATACCTAAGATTAAATTATCGGAGAACTCGGAAAAGGTAACGAACCCGGGGGACAAGAAGGTATTCCGTCTGTATGACCGCGATAGCGGAAAGTTTAAAGCCGATTTGATCACATTGATTAACGAGCGGCTGGATCCCTCGGAGGATCTTACCATATTCGACCCGCTGGCCACATGGAAATCCATGACGCTGAACGCGGGAATGTATACGGTGCGTGAATTGCTGGGACCTGTTTTCATAAAGGGCGAATGTGTGTATGACCTGCCTGAAGTTGCCGACATAAAGTCGTATTGTAAAACCGAGCTGGATACTTTGTGGGACG
>JAISZF010000110.1 GCA_031269415.1 Clostridiales bacterium | reverse complement strand
AAGCCCGTGTCTCGGTTATACGCCCGCAAGATTCAGATTCCGGGCGATATTTCATCCGCCGCGTTTTTCATCGCGCTGGGGCTGATTCTCCCGGAGTCGGAGATTACGGTTACGAGTGTGGGTATAAATCCAACGCGTACAGGCATTATAGACGCGTTCGTCAGAATGGGCGGGCAGATTGAGATAACAAACAGGCACGCCGCCGGCGGTGAGGAAATGGCGGACATCACCGCGCGTTCGTCCGTGCTTAAGGGAACGGAGATTTACGGCGACATAATCCCCCGCATGATAGATGAGATCCCCATATTAGCGGTCGCTTCGGCGTTCGCGGAAGGCCGCTCCGTCATAAGGGACGCGGAGGAATTGAAATATAAAGAATCCAACCGCATACGCACAATGGCTGTGGAATTGTCCAAGTTTGGCGCTCGCGTATCGGAAACCTCTGACGGGCTTATCATAGACGGCGGCTATCCTCTGTCCGGAACCATTGTGGACAGCCATAACGACCACCGTGTCGCCATGAGTCTGGCTATAGCCGCGTGCGCCGTAAGCGGCGACACGTTTATTAAGAACAGCGAATGCGTTAATATTTCGTTTCCGTCCTTCTTTGATCTGCTTAGGAGCTAAATGATGAAAAAAAAGAGCGAGGAAGAAGAACAAGCCCGGCTGGAGCAATTGCTTATCTATGAAAATGAATACTACGCGCAAGGCGCCGCGTTTATCGCCGGGGTCGATGAAGTGGGGCGCGGGCCGCTCGCCGGGCCCGTTCTGGCTTGCGCGGTTATACTTCCCAAAAGGCCGCGTATAGAGGGAATCGACGACTCCAAGCGGCTCAGTGAAAAAAAGAGAGAGAATCTGGCTAAAATAATACGGGGAGCCGCCTTGGCTGTTTCAATCGGAATGACCGATGTTAAGACCATTGATGGGATAAACATACTGCAAGCCACTGTCAAAGCCATGACCGAAGCCGTAAACGGGCTTTCCGTACGGCCCGACGCCGTATTGATCGACGCGCTGAGGCTGCCCGGCGTAAATATTCCCCAACGCGCCATTATAAGGGGCGACGCGTTATCCATGTCCATCGCGGCGGCCAGCATAGTCGCTAAAACGGCGCGTGACGAAATGATGTGTGAATATCATGAACTCTACCCGGAGTATGGGTTTGATCAGCATAAAGGATATGGAACCGAAAAGCATATACTCGCGATCCGCGAGTTTGGTCTCTGCCCCATACATCGGCGGAGTTTTTCCGCAAAATTCACGGAAAATACATAACACCCGCATACTAAGGACGTGAATCCATGGATAATAAAGTTGAAATAGGGGCGTACGGGCAGAAATTAGCGGAGGATTACCTTACGGCCAATGGGTTTGGCGTCATGGAGCGTAATTTTCGCTGCAGATCCGGTGAGATCGATATAATCGCCCGCGACGGCGAATATATCGCGTTTGTCGAGGTCAAATACCGGCGCGGCCTGGCTCACGGATATCCCCGCGAAGCTGTGGGGTATTATAAGCAGCGTCACATACGGCATGTCGCGCAGTATTATATTATGTATAAGCGTCTCAATAATCAGGACTTCCGTTTCGACGTGCTTGAGATTATAGACTTGGCGGGAAAGCCGGAGATTACGCTTATAAAAAATGCGTTTTAGGGGTTGTGTATTTAAATAATGGAACTGATAACTCACAATAATATGCCTATGGCCGTATTCCCGCTTTTTTCGGAAACCCGCCTTGTTTCGCACGGTATATCCACGCGCGTCGGCGGGGTTTCGACAGGCGTTTGGGCTTCGATGAACCTCGGATTTCACCGAGGGGACGTCGAGTCCAATGTGACCGCGAACTTTCGCGGATTCACCGCCGGGTTGGGTATTCCGCTTGAGAATACGATTTTTTCCAATCAAACGCATGAAACTTATTTACGGCGAGTGTACGCTTCCGACATAGGTAAGGGCATAGGCCCAAGCGACATACGCGAGACGGACGGGTTATACACAAACGAGCCGGGCGCGGCGTTGGTTACGTTTTATGCGGACTGCGTGCCGCTTCTTTTTTTGGATCCCGTCAAAAGAGTCATCGCGGCGGTTCATTCGGGCTGGCGGGGTACAGCCGCCCAAATCGGGCGTATAGCCGTCGAAGCGCTGAATAGGGAATTCACCTGCGATCCCAAGGATATCCTGGCCGGGATCGGTCCGTCCATCGGCCCGTGCTGCTTTGAGGTGGACTCGCCGGTCGCCGCCGAATTTCTTCAAAACCCCGCGTGGGTTCCGTATGTTGACGGGCCTTATGGCGAGCGCAAATACAAAGTGGATCTATGGGCCGTTAACAAACAGATTCTTGAAAGCGCCGGGCTGCTTCCCGAGAATATAGATTGCGAGCCGGTCTGTACCTGCTGCCATGAAGATTTATTCTACTCGCATCGCAGGGACGGCGGCAAACGAGGCTCAATGGCGGCGATCATATGTCTGACAGCGTAATCGCCAGAGTGGATCCGGGCAGCGTGTGCGCTGAACTGGGCGTGGAACCCGGCGATATTTTAATAGGCATAAACAATCAGCCGGTCAGGGATGTGTTCGATTACAGGTATCTGGCGATGGATGAACGCGTGGATCTGCTTATACGAAAGCCGGATGGCGAGGAGTGGCTGCTGGAGATAGAGAAGGACGAGGACGAGGATTTAGGGCTGACGTTTGAACAGGGCTTGATGGACGAGGCCAAGAGATGCTCCAATAAATGCGTTTTCTGTTTTATCGACCAACTCCCAAAGCGTATGCGTTCCACCCTATATTTCAAGGACGACGATTCCCGCCTGTCATTTTTGACAGGGAATTATGTTACGCTGACCAACATGACCGATTCCGATCTGGATCGCGTAATCTACTATCACCTGTCGCCCATCAATATTTCGGTACACGCGACCGATCCGGAACTGCGCGTTAAGATGCTGAAAAACCCGGAAGCCGCGAGTTTAATGCCTAAACTGAAACGCCTGTCCGACGCGGGCATTACCATGAATTATCAGGCCGTACTCTGCAAGGGCATTAACGACGGCCCGCAACTGGATAGGACCATTCGGGAACTGGCCGCTTTCATGCCGATGGCGAACAGCCTGTCGGTTGTTCCGGCCGGACTGACTAAATTCAGACGGAATTTGCCGTTGTTACAGCCCTTTTCCGCGGAAGACTCTAAAGCGGTTCTGCCGCGGATTGAAGCGTATCAAAAGAGGTTCCTGAAAGAAAACAGAAAACGTTTTGTATACGCCGCTGATGAATTTTACCTGAACGCGGGCGTCGCCTGTCCCTCCTACAGGGAATATGAGGATTTCCCACAGCTTGAAAACGGGGTGGGTATGCTTGCTCTGTTCGAGCGGGAATTCCGTCGCGCGCTGCGGAAGATTACACCCGCTTCGGGCGGAGGGCGAATTTCGTTGGTAACGGGCGCGGCGGCGGGTTCTTTTATAACGCGCCTGTGTGAAGAAATCCAAAAGCTGCGCGATATGATCATAGACATCCATGTAATATACAACGATTTTTTTGGAGAAAGCATAACGGTAAGCGGGCTGCTGACCGGAAAGGACATTCTGTCTGAACTGAAAGGCAAATCACTGTCTGATACCCTGCTTATACCCGCGAACGCGCTGAGGGACGGCTGCTTTTTAGACGACGTAAGCTTGGAAGAACTTTCTTCGCTATTAAATACCCGCGCCATGGAGGTTAAAATAAACGGCTCCGCGTTAGCGGAAGCCCTGATACGAGGAGACGCTCATGCCTGAGAAAAAGGATAAGAACTTTGTGGAAGACATAACAAATATGGAAGAAGATTTCCCGCGATGGTACACAGATGTGGTTAAAAAAGCGGATCTGGCCGATTATTCCGCTGTGGGCGGTTTCATTATCTTTCGTCCGTACGGATACGCTATTTGGGAGCTGATGCAAAAGCAAATGGACGAGCGGTTTAAGGCCACAGGGCATCAAAATGTGTATATGCCCATGCTGATAACCGAATCGCTGCTGCAGAAGGAAAAGGATCATGTCGAGGGGTTCGCGCCGGAGGTGGCCTGGGTAACGCACGGCGGCAGTGAGAAGCTGACGGAAAGGCTGTGCGTGCGCCCCACCTCCGAAACGCTGTTCTGCGAGCATTACGCCGGCCTGATCCACTCTTACCGTGATCTGCCGGTGCTGTACAATCAATGGTGTTCCGTTTTGCGCTGGGAAAAAACCACGCGCCCGTTCCTCCGCACCAGGGAATTCCTGTGGCAGGAAGGCCATACCGCACATGCCACGGCGGAGGAAGCGGAGGAAGAAACTATCAGAATGCTGAACGTGTACGCGGAGTTTTGCGAAAACGTTCTGGCCATCCCCGTTATTAAAGGACGCAAAACCGATAAGGAGAAATTCGCGGGCGCGGAGGCCACGTATACAATCGAAAGCCTGATGCACGACGGCAAGGCGCTGCAATCCGGCACGAGCCACAACTTCGGCGACGGGTTCGCCAAGGCGTTCGGCATTCAATATACCGATAAGAACAACGAGTTGAAATATGTTCATCAGACCTCGTGGGGATTCACGACCCGTATGATCGGCGGCCTTATTATGGTACACGGCGATAACAGCGGCCTATGTCTGCCGCCCAAGGTGGCGCCGATCCAGGTGGTTATTATCCCCATCGCGACGCGTAAGGCCGGCGTTTTGGATAAGGCCGAAACGCTGCTGGCGGCTTTGTCGGTTAAATTCCGGGTTAAGATGGATGTAAGCGACAAATCTCCCGGCTGGAAATTCAGCGAGCATGAAATGAAGGGCGTGCCGCTGCGTTTGGAGTTAGGTCCTAAAGATATATCGAACAATCAGTGCGTGCTGGCGAGACGCGATACAGGAGAGAAGACCGCGGTTTCACTGGATATACTGGAAACTGAGATTGATCGCCTGCTGGACGGCATTCAGGCCAACTTACTGGACAAAGCCCGACGGCATCTGGAAAGCCGTATCTTTACAGCGAACAGCCTTGATGAAATGACGAATATTTTAAACGCGACCCCGGGGTTTGTAAAGGCCATGTGGTGCGGCGGCGAGGAATGTGAAAACGCCGTAAAGGAAACAAACGGCGCGACGTCTCGCTGTATACCACTCGAGCAAGAGCGTGTGTCGGACACTTGCGTCTGCTGCGGCAAACCCGCGAAGTCGTTGGTTTATTGGGGACGGGCATATTGATTGATGAGCGGATTTTGCGCGGAAGAGCGAAATAAATGCGCGGGAAGCCAACCCGCGCCTTTTCGCTTATTTTTTTCCCGGCGATCAATTCTCCGTTGGACACATCGATCAGAATTTGTGAACCGGCCTCAAATTCTCCTTTTAGGATCATCTTCCCCGCCATTGTTTCAATTCTGCTCTGGATAAACCGTTTCAACGGCCGCGCGCCGTAAGCGGGATCATACGCGCTCTCCGCCACAAACGCCTTTGCCCTGTCTGTCAGCGAAACTGACAGTTGCTGGGACTCCAGCCTCCGAGAGAGATTTTGCGTCAGCAGATCGATTATTTTATAGATTTCAGGTTTTGT
>JAISZF010000091.1 GCA_031269415.1 Clostridiales bacterium | reverse complement strand
TAAAGCGTTCCACACTTTATTCAGGATTTTTTTATGTTTCATATAATCTCCTGTATTCGAATCCCCAATAGGGAGATATTTTGCGCCGCTTTCAGTCCGCCGTATTGGCCGCGTACGCGGAGGGCCGGTCTCCAAGCCACGGCATGGCCGGTACTCCCGCGTCGGCGGTATAAAAACTCTCGGTCAGTTTATCACGAATAGACAAGGGATTATCTATCAGCGAATCAATATTGTAAAAGATATGCCCTTTTACCTCGGGATAATCGGCGCTTAACTCTAAATGACGCGGTAGTTGCGAGGAATCTCTCCAAGCGCCGGCGTTACCGATCCGGTATGCCGCCTCGCCGATATAGAGATGGACGTTAGGGCTTCCCTTAACCATATTCACCCAGAATTTGAGCAGACTTTCATATGGCGCGGTGCGATAGCCCAATTCCCAGTACAATTGAGGCGCGATATAATCAACCCAGTTTTCCTTCACCCAAAGCCGCGTGTCCGCGTAGAGGGTATCATAGGAACCGGCGGCGGTGCTGTCAGAGCCATCGGGATCGACGGTTTTGCTTCGCCATACGCCTAACGGGCTGACTCCGAATTTTACGTAATTCTTCTCAGCCTTAACGGCCATATTTACCGTTTTAATAAACTCGTCTATGTTTGACCTGCGCCAATCATCCCTGCTCATCCCATTGCCGTACTCCCCGTACGACCAGTCGTCGGGAAAATTTTTGCCGCCTGTGGGGTAGGGATAAAAGTAGTCGTCAAAATGAACCGCGTCGATGTTGTAATTCCTCACAACCTCTATAATGCTGTCGACGACATATTTCCTCACCGTCGGCAGACCCGGATCCAGCCATTTCTGGCCGCCATAGGTAACGACCCGGTCGGGGTGCTGTACGACGACGCTGTTGCTTGCCCATGTCTTTTCCGCGTTGTTCATGCTGACGCGGAACGGGTTGAACCAGGCGTGAAATTCCAAGCCCCGTTTATGGGCTTCTTCCACCATAAACGCCAGGGGATCGTAACCGGGGTCTTTTCCCTGCGTTCCCGCGATGTACTCCGACCATGGGTTTAATTCCGACTTGTAGAACGCGTCGGCGGTCGGCCTTATCTGCACCACAACCGCGTTCAGGCGCATAGACGCGGCCTCTTCCATAAGCTTGACGAACGCGGCCTTCTGCGATTCCGCGGAAGCGCCTTTATCAGGCCAGTTTGTGTTAGCCACTGTCGCGATCCATACGCCGCGAAATTTACCCGCGCTTTCCTCGGCGTGAACGTTTACCGCGCTGAAACATGTCAGCGCAAGCGCCGTCGCGATTATCCTTTTCATCCGTGACATTTCATCCTCCCTGATAAATTTTTCTTCTGTAGTAGCATTTTTCGTATGCGCACAATTATACCACGCGAAACGTGGGAATGCAAAAAAATTACATAATACAACAGGCGGCTGGCCGCGAACCCTGTCGAGGGCCGCGGCCCGCCGCCTTATATTGCGGTCGGCGTTTACGCCAGCAGGCAGGACACGAAATGCCCGGCCTCGGCTTCTTTGGTTTTCGGTGTAATCTCCGAGCATTCTTTCTCCGCTCTCGGACAGCGCGTATGAAATTTGCAGCCGGACGGCGGATTCGCCGGCGAAGGCAATGAACCGGTCAGGATTATCCGGTTGGTCTTGACTTCGGGATCCGGCAGCGGAATCGCAGAGAATAACGCCTCCGTATAGGGATGTATCGGACGCGCGAATATTGCGTCCGTCGGCGCGTATTCCACTATATCGCCCAGATACATAACCGCCACCGCGTCCGATATATGCTCGACTACGGACAGATCGTGCGATATAAACAGATATGTCAGCCGCCGTTCGTCGCGCAGATCCATCAACAGGTTGATAATCTGGGCCTGTATGGAAACATCCAGCGCCGAAACGGGTTCGTCGCAAACGATGAAATCCGGTTTTACAGCGACGGCGCGGGCGATGCACACCCGCTGCCGCTGACCGCCGGAGAATTCGTGCGGATAGCGGCGCTTGTAGAAACTGCGCAAACCGCAGGACTCCATCACCTGATCCAGATAGTCCTCGTATTCCTCCGGGGGAACGATATTATGTTCGCGTACCGCCTCGCCGATGATCTCGCTTATCGGCAGGCGAGGGGACAGGCTGGAATAGGGATCCTGAAAGATAATCTGCGCCTTGGGCCTCATACGGCGCAGTTCCCTTTTATCAAGTGAATATATCTCCGTGCCGTTGAATATAACCTCGCCGCTCGTTTTAGGGGTCAGCCGGAGGACCGCGCGGCCTGTCGTGGACTTTCCGCAGCCCGATTCGCCGACCAGAGCCATTGTATTGCCTCGCCCTATGGAGAACGAAACGCCGTCAACCGCGCGCACATGGCCGGTTACTCTGCGCGTCAGTCCGGAGGTGATGGGGTAATGTACTTTCAGATCGCGCACGTCGAGGGTAATATCACGCGATTCCTGATCGAGCCTGTCTTGGGATAATTCGCTCATATGCCGTCCCTCCAGCATGAAACCTTATGGGTGGCGCTTACGTCGCGCTCCGGCGGGTATTCGTCGCATTCGCCGCGGGCATACTCGCAGCGGTCGCGGAAATAGCAGTAGTCGGGCATTTCCACGGGGTTGGGCACACGCCCGGGTATTGAATAGAGGCGGCGGACCTTACGGCCGGGTATAGGTTTGGACTTCATCAGCCCCACAGTGTACGGATGCGCGGGGGATTTGTAGATATCCGTCGCCGTGCCGCGCTCGACCACTCGCCCCGCGTACATGACGACCACGGTGTCCGCCATCTCGGCGACTACGCCCAGATCATGTGTAATAAGCATTATGCCCGCATTAATCCTGTCTTTCAGGCCGCGCAGCAAATCCAGTATCTGCGCCTGAATTGTGACATCCAGCGCGGTTGTCGGCTCGTCGGCGATCATTAACAGCGGCTCGCAGGACATGGCCATCGCGATCATGGCGCGCTGGCGCATTCCGCCGGATAATTCGTGCGGATACATGCCGTATACGCCCTCGGCGTTGGATATGCCCACCATCTCCAGCGATTCAATAGTGCGTTTCTTTATAACGGCTTTACTGTCGTCGCTCAGAATGCCGCGTTCTTTCAGTTTGACCTTGTGGAGATCGAGAACCTCGTCCAGTTGCTGACCGATCCTTGTCACTGGGTTGAGACTCGTCATCGGCTCCTGAAATATCATAGCCAGCAAAGCGCCCCTAATATCGCCCATCTTCTCGGGCAGGGTGTTTGCTATGTTGATCGCCCCGTCCGGCGCGTTGAGACGAATCTCGCCGTCGGTTATCTGGCCCTGCGGGCGCTGAAGAAGACGCATAAGCGATAGGCTCATAACGCTCTTGCCGCAGCCCGACTCGCCCACGACGCCCACGGTGCTGCCTCGCGGCACGTCGAAGCTCACCCCGTCCACGGCTTTCACAACGCCGCTGTCCGTAAAGAAGTGTGTTCGCAGGTTATCGAACTCAACAATATTATCCGCGTCCCTCATTACGGATTTGCGCGCGGAGGCGGGCAGTGTTTTTAATCTCTTTTCAATATCGTCTATGGCGCGCTTGTTCTCCCGGATAATCCGCCGGGCGTCCCGCGCCGTTATATAATTGCTCATCAGCGGATCACCTCTTTGTTTTCGGATCGAAGGCGTCCCGCAGGCCGTCGCCGATAAAGTTGAAACCCAGAACAGTCATGAGGATCAAAAAACCCGCGGGTATCCACACGCTCAGATATGTACTCATGATGTGCATATCGTTGACGGCGTTCAGGATATTGCCCCATGAGGCCAAAGGAAATTTAACGCCCATGCCAAGGAACGACAGAACGCTTTCTGCCAGTATTACATCGCCCAGCCCCATTGTCATTATAACAATCAACTGGGGTATGACGTTAGGCACCAGATGCCTGAAGATGCGGCGGGAGGAACGAATGCCCAGCGCCTCGCAGGCCATCATGAATTCCTGCTCACGCAGCATGAGTATCTGCCCGCGCACAACGCGCGCGATGTAAGGCCAGTTCATTACGCCCATCAGAAGCATCAGATAATAGATGCGGATCCTCGCGTCTACCTGGTTGCTTTCCATGACCGCGCCTATTATCAGGTACAGCGGTATCGTGGGTATGCAGTTAAATACATCCACCAGACGCATTATGATCATGTCCGCCCACTTGCCGAAGTAGCCGGCCAGCCCGCCAAGAACAACCCCGATGACCGCGCCGATGCCTATTACGATAAAGCCCACCATCAAGGATACGCGGCCGCCGTACATAAGGCGCGTCACAACGTCCATGCCGTGCCCGTCCGTGCCTAGCCAATGTCTTTCCGAGGGGTACTCGAACAGACTGACCACGCTGGTCAACTGTTCGGTTTTAATGGAATACGCGCCGTTCAGCAGCTCCATTCTATATTCCGCGCCGCCCGTCGTGAATTCCATATCCCCCGCGTTTATCGCGCCGATAACAGCCAGCGAGATCTCCAGAGGAATAATTTCGCCGGTCGTGCGCGGCATGATCGAATATTCCGACATCAGCGCGACGGCCTCGCCATTTTCGGATATCACGAGCGTGTTTTCCGCCGGTTCCGTAATGAGGCAGCCTTCCGCTTCTTCCGAACCGAAAACACGGGCCTCCTCAACGGCGCGGATCAGAATGAAATCCGGCGCGAACCCTTGACGGAGCGGAGACACGACCAGAGTAGTGGCGATACCCGCCAGTTCCGTTTCCGAAACCGCGATCTCCCGATTCAGATAGGAGAATAAATAGGTTTTGCCGCTGACGGAAACCGATTCCGCGCCCGTTGCCGCCGCTTCGCTTAACGCCTGCTGTATGGAATTGTCAACGTCTTCGCCCCAAAGCACGCGTTCCCCAATCAGCCGTCCGCGTCCCAACTCTTTGGAGTTGTGAATCAGCCACGCGCCGTGTTCAGGCTCAATAAAAAAATTTTCCCCGCCCGTGCTGAACGAGATTTGCCCGCCGCGTACAGCGGATGAAACCGCGGCTTGGATTGTAGAGGGAAGACTCACGCCTTCGTTCGGTATTACGGAGAGTATGTCGGAGCGGGTGGCAAAAGCCCAGTCTCTTACGTTCATCTGTTCCTTCATGAATAACTGCGCTTCATTATAGGGCGACAGGAGCCCTCCGATAAATGTGAAGAGGAACATAAATGCGATTATGATCGCTCCCGTTACGGCTAGGCGGTTTCTGGTAAAGCGCCGGAGTACAAGCGCGGTGGGTGAAAGGGTCTTTACGCGTCTGTCGTCGTCAAGCGAATAGTTTACACGCTTCTCATTCTCTTCCATATTCGCGCCCCCTTATCCGATCCGCACGCGCGGATCCACAACGGCGTAGAGAATGTCGGCCAGGAGCGTCCCAATCAATGTCATAGCGGCCACAAACACCAGGAAGAACATACAGAAGGGTATATCACCCACAACGACGGACTGATAAAAGGTATACCCGATTCCGGGTATCTGGAAGAGCTGTTCGGTAATCAACGCCCCTGAAAACAGCGAGGGAAGCAAGCCGCCGATCATTGTCACCACCGGTATGAGCGTGTTACGGAAGGCGTGGCGCGTGACCACCAGGCTCTCTGGCAGACCCTTCGCGCGCGCCGTGCGTATATAATCCGCGTTCAGCACCTCAAGCATATTGGTGCGGGTATAACGCATAATAGAACCGATGCTGACGATTACGAGTGTGATGACCGGCAGGACATAATGTTTGGCGACGTCCAGCGTCTGCTCTAACGGAGGCAGCGACAGGTAATACCGCCCGACCTTGCCGTATGGGTCGAACCATCCCAGGTTTACCGCAAAGACGAGCTTGAGAAGCGTGGCGAAGAAGAAAGAGGGCAGCGATATGCCTACAAGCGCGAATACCGTCACCGCGTAGTCTGTTTTTGAGTACTGCTTATGAGCGGCGAGCATTCCCATCGGGATTCCGATCAGCCATTCAAAGGCCGTCGCTATTCCGATGAACCACACGGAGTCCGCGATAACCTCGGTGAATTTCTGCGTAACGGGTATCCCGAACAGCCACGAGTCGCCGAAATTGCCTGTAACAGCGTTGCCGAGCCACTTGAAAAATCCGAATAATATATTGTCTTGCATGCCGTAAACCGCTTTAAGCTGATCCAGCCATTCCTGATATGTACGTCTTGAACCCGGCGTTTCCGCCCTTTGGCGGGCTATCGCCTCTATGTAACTGGTGGGCAGCAGACGCATAATGCAGTATACGATAAGGGATACAAGAAAAAGCACCAGCACGCTGATTAACAAACGCCTTAGAATATATTGGCGCATATGTTCACCCCAATCCGAGATTTTCGCTTATATGGAGCGCCCCCGCCGCTATTGGGCGGGGGCGCTTTTACCGAATCACAAACGGGGTTATTTCAATGCGATCTTCTCTATGCCCATAGTAAACTGATAATAAGTCGTCATGTCGCCGGGAAGCGTGCTGACGTCTATACGCTGCGTTGAGAAGATGTAGCAGTTGTCTCTCTGATATACCGGCACCTCGACGCCCTGATCCAGAATGACGTTGAAGGCTTCCATGAAAAGGACTTTGCGCTCGTCATTGTTGGGATTCACGCGGGTGGCCGCAATGGCTTCATCCAGCGCGGGATCGTCCACGCCGTAGTGATTCGCGCCGGTACCGGTTCCGACAAGGCCGTCGGAGTGATACAATTGATAGATATCGGGATCCAGAGTGGCTTCCCACGCCGCGCACCACATGTCCACGGTTTCGGCGTCCAGGCCGTCCCAAAGGTCGCCGGTGGACTGCGACGGCAGATCGCGGATATTCAGCGTAATTCCGATGGACTCAAGCGCTTCCTTTGACTTGGTCAGCAGCAGGAAACTGGGATGGTCGCCTTCGCCGCCCGCCGGTATCCAGACTTCAAATGTCGTCCGGCCGTTCGCGGGGGCGGCTGTTACCTTGCCGTCCGCGACAGTATAGCCCGCGGCCTCAAAGAAACCCAGAGCCGCCTGCTTCGCGGCTTCCTCCCTCTCTGTTTCGCTCATGGACGAAGTATATATATCATTGCCGCTAATGTCTTTGGAGTAAGCGACCGTATAACCGGCGTCGGTGCGCTGCGGCGCGGCCCAACTGGTTTCGGACATCGGGTAGTTGATTACGTTGGCAAGTTCGCCGTAATACGTGGAAACGGTCATATCGCGGAAAGCCGCGAATATCGTGGCTATGCCCTTGCGCAGATTCTTTGACGCGTCCGAGCTTCGTTCGCCGTTCACGGAGACATTCTTGGCGTTCAGGCCAATGTAGCCGTAACCCAGGTTTTTAACCGCTGAATAAGTTATTACGTCGCCGCTCAGATCGCCGTTGTTGACCTGTTTGATCTGATCCGCGCGCGCGGTGTTCATGCTGACATTGGCAATATCCACCGTTCCGGTCTGAATGGCGGGGATATTGTCGGAGTCGCTTGTCACCCTGTACTGTACTTCTTTGATTAGCGGAGCGCCCTTCCAGTAGTTCTCATTCGCTTCCAGATAAACGATTTTATTCTCATATTTAACGAATTTATAGGGACCCGCGCCCATGGGATTGGTTTCGGTGTCGGAGAAGAACGCCGTGTCGCCGTAATCGAAACCGAATGTGCCGCCGTCGAAGTCATACTTGGATTCGTCGCCGTAATAATGCAGCGGGGCGGGATAGAACTGGAATAACTTAAAGACCGCCGAGGAATCGTAGCCGTTCACAACAATCTCCAGTTCATAATCACTTACGCGTTTAATGCCCGATATACTGGTCACGCCGCGCGTAACCATGTCGGGATTTTCAAGAACCATTTCATTGATTATTTCGGACACGAATGTGGCGTAAGATTTAGCGCCGGGCACGCCGTCGAATTCGCCGGCCTCGGAAGCGCCCTGATAACCGGTTTCATACTTGGCGTTCACTGACGCGATATAATCGTCGATCGTCGGGTATGTAGACTCGAGATCAAACACCGTACCGGCAGCGTCGGTAATACCGCCGCCTTCACCGGGATCGGCGAATCCCCAGCCGTACATGCCGAGCGCGATCTGGAGGCCCGCGTTGGAATCCAGATCCGTCGCGCCGGGCTTGATATCCTCAACCGCGGACGCGTACGCCGAGTTTACGTAAGCCACAAGGGCTTCGAGGCTGGACTTCAGGTTGGCGTTGTAGCCTTCCCAGAATTGCGCGAACATGTCCGCGGTATAGTTGGCGGATTCCGAAGCTCCGTCCGGACCGGCGGCCACTATGGCGTCAATCGATGCCTGAAACGAGGACGCGGCGTTCTCATAGCCTTGGCGATACTCCGCGAGGCCCTGGATCGGCACGGAATACAGGGTCGAATTGCCTGTATATGACGGATCCACATAGGCGTACATTGTAAAGATAATGTCGTCGATATTCAATTCCTCGCCATCCGAGAACGTGACGCCTTCACGCAGTTTGAGGCGGTAAATGGTAGTGTCGGCCGCTTCGTCGCGAACTACCTCGCCGTCTGCCAAGCCGTTGTAGAAATAGTCGGTTCCGTTGTAAGAACGGGTTTCGCCCTCAATGCCGTTGTAAACAAGCTCTCCCAGACGGTCGTTCATAATCAGCGCCTCGCCCAGAACCATTTCAACGATTTCGTTATCATACGCGCTCTCATAGGTGAACGGGGAAAATTTACCGTTCATGTCGCTTGTGGCGATAACCAGCGGGCGGTTTACGGCGGCCTCCGCTGCCGGTTCCGCCGTCGCGGACGCGGGTGTTTCTGCCGCCGTTTCGCTCGGCGCCGCGGATTCCTGAACAGCCGCCGACTCGCTCGCGGGCGGGTTTTGATTATTGCTGTTTCCGCAAGCCGTAAGCCCTGCCATAAGCGCGGCCAAAAGCAGCGCGGTTACCTGTTGTTTGTTCATTTTTCGCCGTTACATACGTACAAATAACGGCTTTCACCTCCTATGGAAATTTTTTTTAGGGCTTTGCCCGCATTCATTATATAATATTTCAAAAAGATTGCAAGAATGTAACTTGCTCAATTGAGGGATAATTGTGGTATACTATGTCAAACACATACAAAAAAGGAGAAAGCCATGAATATTTTGGAATCTGTTAAAACACGTTTTCTGCGATACGTTCAGGTGGATACGCAGTCGGCCAACGAGTCCGACACGTTCCCCACCACTCTCAAACAACTGGATCTATCCGCCGCGCTGGCGGAAGAATGTAAATCAATCGGGCTGCGAGACGTCTCTAAAGATGAAAACGGCTATGTGTACGCCTCACTGCCGTCCAATATTAATACGGAGGGTCCCGCGATAGGCTTTGTGGCGCACGTGGACACCTCGCCCGATTGTTCGGGCAAAGATGTAAAGCCGCGGATAACCCATGATTATGACGGCGTGGATATTACATTGGGTGGCGGCGTAACGCTTTCCCCGAAAGAATTTCCCGATTTAAAAAAATATAAGGGCATGGATATAATTACCGCGAGCGGCGGCACGCTGCTGGGCGCGGACGACAAAGCGGGGCTGGCTGAAATTTTGACCGCGATGGAATATCTTATTGAAAACCCGGATATACCGCACGGCAAGATCTGTGTCGGCTTTACGCCCGACGAAGAGGTCGGCCACGGGGTTGATCGATTTGATTTAAAAACCTTCGGGGCGGCGTTCGCCTATACGATAGACGGCGGGGAGATCGGGGAATTGGAGTCGGAGAACTTCAACGCGGCGCGCGCTATAATTAAGATTGCCGGAAAAAGCGTTCATACCGGATCAGCCAAGGGTATTATGATCAACGCCGGGCTTATCGCCGCTGAATTGGTCTCGCGTATGCCTGAAAATGAAATACCCGCCAAAACGGAGGGTTATGAGGGCTTCTTTCATCTGCTGGAGATTCAAGGTCATGTGGAACAGGCCAAGGTTGTGTTCTTAGTACGCGATTTCGATTTAGACGGATTAAAGGCCCGCAAGGCGTTCATCGAAAAAACCGTTGCCGAACTCAATGAGAAATACGGCGGCGCGCTTTCGCTTAATCAATATGACGAATACTACAATATGGCCGGTCCTTTGGCGGGACACGGGCATGTCGTGGACATAGCCCACAAGGCGATTGAGGACGCGGGAATTACGCCCATCCGTAAACCCATACGCGGCGGAACGGACGGCTCGCGCCTTTGCTATATGGGGCTGCCGTGTCCGAATATCTTCACCGGAGGGCATAACGCTCACGGGCCTTATGAGTATATTCCGTTACAGTCTATGGGAAAGGCTGTGGAAGTTATAGTTAATATATGTAAATCATCTGTATAGAAGGGATTTTAATATGGAAAATGTTTTTGACACTCTGCGGGAGAGGGGCTTTATTGAGCAGATCAGCGACGAGACGGCCATCCGAAAATTACTGGAAAACGAACGGGTGACTTTATATTCGGGTTTTGATCCCACCGCCGACAGCCTTACTATCGGTCACTTTGTTCCTATAATGGCGTTGACTCACCTCCAGCGCGCCGGCCACCGGCCAATTGTGCTTGTTGGCGGCGGCACGGGTTTTGTCGGCGACCCTACCGACAAAACCGAATTGCGGCAAATGATGCCGCGTGAGCGGATTGAGCATAACTGCGCGTGCTTTAAACGGCAGTTTTCGAGATTCCTGGATTTTTCAGACGGCGAGGCGATAATGGTCGATAACGCCGACTGGCTTCTGGATTTAAAATATATTCCGTTTATCCGGGAATACGGAGTGCATTTCACTGTCAACAAGATGCTGACCGCCGACGCGTACCGGTCACGGTTTGAGCGCGGCCTTACCTTCTTCGAGTTTAATTACATGCTGATGCAGGCGTATGATTTTCTGGAATTGTACAGGCGCTATGGTTGCAAGCTCCAAGTGGGCGGAAATGACCAGTGGTCGAATATTCTGGCCGGGGCGGATTTGATCCGCCGCGTGGAAAACGCCGAGGCCGAATGTATGACGTACACGCTGCTGACCACATCCGACGGCAAGAAGATGGGTAAAAGCCAGAAGGGCGCTGTATGGCTGGATCGCGAAAAGACTTCGCCTTACGAATTTTTCCAGTACTGGCGCAATGTCGGCGACGCCGACGTTATCAAATTGCTTAAGCTGCTGACATTCCTGCCTATGTCCGAGATCAATGAAATGAGTAAATGGCAGGGCGGCGAGTTGAACAGGGCTAAAGAAAAATTGGCGTTTGAATTGACGAAGGCTATCCACGGCGAGGAAGACGCGTCACAGGCGATGAACGCCGCGCGCGAACTCTTCGGCGGCGGCGCGTCGGGCGGTTCCGTGCCGGAAACGGAAATTTCCGCGTCGGAATGGGGCGGAGGCATGAACATTATTGATCTGCTTTCCAGAACCGGCCTTATCGCGTCTCGCGGCGAAGGGCGCAGGCTGATTGAACAGGGCGGCGTCCGCGTTAACGAGCGGAAGGTCGAGGGTTTCGATTGTATTGTGGAATCGGTTGGGAATCAGGTTTTGATACAGAAGGGTAAAAAGGTGTTCCACCGGGTTAAGGTGATCGGATAGTGAAGAGTTATATGTGAAAGCAGGCGATGAAATGTTACGACTCGCAGACGCGCTTGGAGTGAAAGTGATCGCCGAGCCTTGGGCCGGCGGCGGACTCCAACTGATTATGTATGACACATACGAGTTTTGGCAGGTGACGCTTGATGACGTCGTTTGCCTATTCGCCGAGCCTCGATGCGAGATACCCACAGTTCAAGCGGCGGCGCGCCAGTTTGAGCGGATACGCGAAGTTGCCGGGATGCCTGTTGCGCTGAAGCTGAACGAACTGTCCGGCGAACGCAGGAAGGGTTTAATTGCGGCGAAAGTCCCGTTCGTGGCGACGGAGCAAATCTATCTGCCTTTTATGGGCGCGGTATTGCGGGAACGGCTGTATGCCGAGCCGACTTCCCGCGAGAAGCTGATGCCGTCCGCGCAGTTAGTGCTGTTCAGCTACTTGTACCAAGCGAGCGGCAAACTTTACCCCGGCAAGCTGACAGGCAAACTCGCGATATCCGCGATGCAGATAACGAGGGCGGTAAGGCAACTGCAAAAGTTGAACCTGTTCGAGGTCAGCAAGGACGGAGTACAGGTGGTTATTGAGGGCAAACTGCCCCACGAGGCATTGTTTGAGGCGGCAAACCCCCATCTGCTCGACCCTGTACGCGATATTGTCTACGTAAGCCGCGACAGCGTGAGCAATCTGCCTTTTGGCGGCATCAGCGCGTTGGCGGAGACGACTATGCTTGCCGATGATATTGTGCCGACTTTCGCCTATTACAGCAAGAGCGGCAAACTGAACGGAGAGAGCAATCTGTCCGACTGCGGCAGCCAAGTCAGGGTTGAGGTGTGGAAGTACGCTCCCACATTGCTGTCAGACAACCCCAACACTGCCGACCCGCTGTCTGTCATAGTGTCGCTCGGCAACGCGCTTGACGACCCGCGTGTGGAACAGGCGGCAAACGAAATCTATAGGAAGTTGTGGAGGTAGATTATGTACGACGGCATATTATCAAGGCTGAAAAGCTTCAAGACGGCTTGATTCTCCCGAATGACGCGCGGATTACGCCCGTCCCGATTGGCGAGGACATATCGAGTCTGTCGGCGATACTGCTGAATGATGAGTATTACGGTTTCCTCCGCGACGGCGTTCGCAAAATCGACGGGCTGCCCGTGCTTGACGAGATGTTCCTGATACCGTTCAAAGCGAAGGCTTGGCTTGATTTAACTGAGCGCAGAACGGCGGGAGGCCGCGTGGACAGCACGGACATACGAAAGCACAAGCGCGACATATACCGATTGTCCGACTTTGTGAGAGACGGCTTCCAGTTTGCCCTCCCGCCTGACGTTGAAGCCGATATGGGTGAGTTTGTCAGGCAGACGCAGGAAACATTGGCAAACACGCCAAAGAAAGAACAACCTCGCGAACGGGAGCGTATAGAGAAGCTCGTAAGGCTGTTTGGCCTGCAACCGAATATTCTGCAATGGAAACTTTCAATGCCAACTTTTTCTATTATGTCGGAGTGCGTAACTAGAGTCTCATCTGGAAACATAACATACGGGTACATCATATACATTGATTCTCCATTACTCGAAATGAGCAAATCTAAAAAACATATACAAAATGCCTAAGCGCAAAGGGCATAGATATCCTCTAAAGGTGTGTTCCTTTGTGCAAGTTGATAAATCCAAGCAATTCTTTCTTCA
>JAISZF010000196.1 GCA_031269415.1 Clostridiales bacterium | reverse complement strand
ACGACGGATACGTCAACAAAATGTCGGGCTATATATCCAAAAAGGTTGCGGACAAGCTCAACAGTCTGTATAAGAAGGACCGCGAGAACTATAACAAATATTGGGACGATATAAGCCCGTTCATCAAATTCGGCGCTATCAAGGAACGTGATTTCTATGATAAAGTCAAGGAATCTATCCTGTACAAGACCACCGCCGGCGATTATTTTTCATTAAAGGAGTTTACGGACCGCAACAAGGACAAAACGGATAAAACAGTGTTCTATGTGACCAACGAGCAGCAGCAGGCGCAGTATATCAAGATGTTCAAAGACGAAGGTTTGGAAGCGGTTATCCTCACAACGAATTTGGATAATCCATATATCTCATATGTGGAGAGCTATGAAAGCGGCTATCACTTTAACCGCATAGATTCGGATATCTCCGGCGCGCTTAAGGGTAAGACGGAGATGAAAGACGATCAGAAGAAGGAACTGGAGGAGAATTTCCAAACGTTATTGCGCACGGTCTTAGGGAACGAAAAACTGACCGTTCATACCGAAACGCTGAAATCGGAATCTGTGTCGGCCGTGATTCTGCTGTCCGAACAGTCCCGCAGGATGCAGGAAATGAGTAAGATGTTCGGCGGAATGAATATGCCGGGGCTGTACGAATCAGAGGAAACCCTGGTTCTGAATACCTCCAATCCGCTGGTAAAGACATTGACATCCATAAAGGATCAGGAGGATCGCAAGGAAGACGTGGAACTAATCTGCAAGCAATTGTATGATCTGGCAATGATGAGCCATAAGCCGCTTCCTATGGACCAAATGACCCAGTTTATTGAGCGCAGCAATAAGATCCTCGAACGCGTAGCGGGATAATATATGGAAGCCGTAAAGAGACAGATCCATTATACCTATGACGATTACGTCAAATGGGATACCTCCGAGAGATATGAATTAATCGAGGGAACCGCTTATATGATGTCGGCGCCGTCGATTGCTCATCAGAGTATAAGCCTTGAATTATCCCGACAATTCGGCAACTTCCTGCGCGGCAAACCATGCAGAGTGTTTGCCGCGCCGTTCGATGTACGCTTGAATTACGATAGCGGAGACGATACTTGCGTACAACCCGATATAACAATTGTGTGCGATCACGCGAAATTGTCAGACGGTAAATCCTGCAATGGCGCGCCAGATATGATCGTTGAAATAATCTCGCCGTCAACGGCAAGCCTGGATTGGTTCAAAAAGACTCGGCTCTATCAAAAGGCCGGCGTTGGCGAGTACTGGATCGTGGATCCCGAGATAAAAGCCGTGTTTGTTAATATCCTTGAAGACGGACAATATCAGCCGCGGGAATATACCGTTTCGGATTCCGCGTCACTGCCGGTTAGGGCACTGCCTGGCTTCAGGGTTCAGTTGGATGAGCTTTTTACCCCCTGAAACAGGCGAGAAATTGTTCGTCGATACAAGGAGGATTCGCCTATGAGTTTAGCCAGCGAACGGCTGGATTATGAGGTTATAAACGGGCAAGTTTATATGATGGCTCAGCCGACTATGAACCATATCGCCATTGCCGGAAATATCAATTGGATCTTCAAGAATTTCCTTAGGGATAAGACATGTAAAACCTATTCTGAACCGGATGTCTTCTTGGACGAGCAAAATAATTTTGTGCCTGATGTAGTAATCCTATGTGACAGAAGCAAACGAACGCTAAAGGGCATTTATGGCGCGCCGGATCTAGTGGTTGAAATTTTATCTAAAAGTACCGCCAAAAGGGACATGGAAGAGAAAAAGGGTATCTACGAGAAATATGGCGTAAAAGAATATTGGCTGGTTAATCCCTTTTCTATGGAAATAACGGTTTATCATTCGCGGGATGGTTTATTTCGAATTGATAATATATATTCTTATGTTCCGGCTGAAAAGTTTGAGCAGTTCCCAGACGAGGAGAAAAGGGCGGTTATGACGCGCTTTAAGACCAGTCTCTTCGAGGATTTGGAGATAAAGGTCGCGGATGTTTTCGATGATGTTGAATAGCGTATAATAAGGGCGATTTTACGCTTTTTTCCTATTTGCAAATTTCCTGAAATTATGGTAATATAGGCGGGATGTCTAAAGTACGGACGCTCCGCTGCCGTTAACGCCGGGCATGAACGTCTATGATCGAAAGGAGGGGCCTTATGAACACTATTATTGAATCTATTGAAAAGGCTCAATTGAAAACCAATATTACGCCTTTCAAGATCGGCGATACGATACGCGTGTACGCTCGTATCGTCGAAGGTGTGAAGGAACGCGTTCAAATGTTTGAGGGCGTTGTTATGAAACGCCAAAACGGCGGCAGCCGCGAGTCGTTTACTGTCCGCCGCGTGTCTTATGGCGTGGGCGTTGAGAAGACTTGGCCGCTGCATTCGCCGCGCATCGATCGAATTGAGGTCGTGCGCCGGGGCGTGGTGCGCCGTGCGAAGCTGTTCTATCTGCGCAAGCGGATCGGCAAAGCTTCAAAGGTTAAAGAAGAGATCATCAAGAAGACCGTTAAAGTAAAAAATTAACCTGACAAGCGCGGCCATATGGCCGCGCTTTTATGGCATTGGTGGCTTTTTATGGACATACAGTGGTATCCGGGGCATATGACAAAATCCATACGGATGATGGAAGAGCAGATTGCCTTAGTCGATATTGTAATAGAGCTGTTGGACGCGCGCGCGCCGCGCGGCAGCAAAAACCCGGATATAGACCGGCTCGCGCGGAATAAGAAGCGCCTGTTGATTCTCAATAAGGCCGATCTGGCGGATCCTTCCGTAACAAACCTCTGGGTCAGATATTATTCGGGAAATGGCTTTTCCGTTATAACCGCGGATTCCAAATCCGGCAGCGGGCTTGGACGGATTACGGATATATGTCTGGAAATGATGTCGGAGAGGATCGAGCGGGAAAAGAAACGAGGGCGTATATTTGTGCCTGTAAGGGCAATGGTCGCCGGCGTGCCCAATGTGGGGAAATCCACGCTGATCAACCGATACGTGGGCAAATCGCCGGCTAAAACTGGAGACAAGCCCGGCGTAACGCGCGGAAGGCAGTGGATACGCCTGAAACGAGGCTTCGAACTGCTGGATACCCCCGGCATACTGTGGCCCAAACTGGACGATCCGGATATCGGCGTTAATTTAGCCATAACTGGGGCCGTTAGCGGCAATGTTACGGAAAATACAGACTTATGCCTGCGGTTGATAGAAAAACTGAAGAAGCTGTATCCGTCGGCTTTAACAACACGTTACGGCACGGAAACGGACGGGGACGCGTTCAGCGTATTGAAAGAAATATCGCGCGCGCGCGGCTATGAGAAGAAAGCGGGCGAATTGGATACGGAACGCGCGGCCTTGGCTGTGATCGGAGATTTCCGCGCCGGAAAGCTGGGCCGCGTATCGCTCGAATCGCCGTGAAAGGAGCGGATTCTATGAAACCAAACAGAGAGGAAGCCTATGCGCTTCTTAATGTGGACGAGGAATATATTCACGCCGTATGCTCGCACGGATACGGCATATGCTCCGACATTCAACCGGAGCATGTGATGGAAAAGGTCCTGTTCACAATAGACGAGCTTACCGGTTTAATCAATGCGTGCGCTATAATGAGACCGTCTAAGAGCGTTATGGATTTGGAATACAAGTCCGTTATAAAAAAATTTAAGCAGCTTAACTTCGCAGCCGGCGTGGACCGCTCGGTTATAGAGCGCGGCGCTTCCTGGCTTGGTTACGATCTGAAATACGTAACCGAACAGACTATCTTGGGAATGCGTGAGGTCGCGGGGGAAATAGCTCTATAAGGTGATTATATGCGTGAATTGGAATTTGACGCCTCTAACGGCGAGCATCGTATCTACGCCGCGCTATGGGAACCTGAAGGCCCGGCGAAAGGCGTATTGCAGATTGCGCACGGCATGTGCGAGTACGCCGAGCGTTACGGGGAATTCGCGGAGTATATGACCGGAAAG
>JAISZF010000294.1 GCA_031269415.1 Clostridiales bacterium | reverse complement strand
CGGACACGCGCTTCAGCGCCACAGCCTCCGAAACTGCCGGTACCAGCGTAATAGAGAGCGAGGTCAGCAGCGCTGTCGGAAAGTAAATCAGCGGCATTGCCATGCCGGACATCTGCCCGAACGCGGACATGGCCTCGCTGGCGTTCATGCCATAGGCCTGAAGACGTTGCGGTATGAGTATGTTTTCCAGCGTCGTCAGCAGGGAACCGCTGACCCTGTTCGCGGTCAAAGGCAGAGCCATGCCGAGTATCAGGGAAAGCGAGGCCGAAGGCGTCAATGAAGGGCGTTTAGTTAGGCTGTTAATGGATTTGAAGCGGCGATACGAGAGGAATATGTACAGAAACGAAATAATTTCCTCGCATACGACGCCAATAACCGCCACGGCGCACGCGTACTCCAAACCGCGCGGTATGAAATACCCCGCCAGAACATAGATGACGATCATACGCACGCATTGTTCCAACACCTGATTAATCGCGGGCGCGAGGGTTTCCTGCAGCCCGAGAAAATACCCGCGCACGCATGTGCCGGCAGCCATGAAGGGAAAGGCGACGGAAAGGATACGCAACGACATCGCGGTCCGCATGTCCTTAAAAAAATACGCCGCCACATAGTCGGCCGAGAAATACAGGGTCAGGCTTAAAACCACGCCCAGGCAGGAAGTGATTATAACGCTCTGCTTCAGTATGCGTCCCATATTGCCATACTCGCCTTTAGCCCGTTCTTCGGCGATCAGCTTGGATATAGTAGTGTTAAACCCGGAGCAGGCTATGCTCCACGCCAGCATGTAAAGCGGCATAATGAGCTGGTACAGGCCCATTCCCTCCGCGCCCATTATATTCGACATATATATTCTGTAGACAAACCCCAGCAATCGGGTTATTATACCGGCACCCGTTAATATCAAGGCTCCTGTGACAATATTTTTTTTGCGCATGATAACATCCTTCCAAAAGAACATCTTCCTGATCATATTCCCGCCGCGCGGGTTTTATACTAATCAGGGCCGCGCGTTTCGGAACGCGGGCGGTTATTTTAAACCGAGTTTTTATAAGCGAGCCTTGTAATGCCGAATATAAATATCCTGACTTCGGAAGCTGTTAAGAAAAAAGGCCCCCTGAAACGCTTAAATATCAAGGGTTTCAGAGGTTTACAATTTGCCAAAAGATGTAGTATAATAACTATCAAGAAAAATTCGTCGCATTGTGTATACTCTTATCACAAAACAGGTTTTAAGCGGCGTGACCGCCGAGGAATGCGAACAATACGTCACGCGAACGGAGGAATTTTTATGCTGGATAAAAAAACGGCTTTAACTTCCGCAGCGAAATTCGCCGGCACTGTAACAAGGGAATTTTCGCCGTCCGCCGTTGTGTTCTTTGGTTCATACGCAAACGGAAATCCGAATGAGTACAGCGATATTGACGTGGCGGTTATATTTGACAGATTCACAGGAGATTGGCAAAAGACCGTCTCGCGTTTGTGGCATTTTACTTGGGACATTGATGATAGAATAGAGCCGCACTTGCTCGACAGAGCGAATGACTCGATAGGCTTTGTGGGTGAAGTGCTGCGGACCGGGCAAGTAATATATCAGGCGTAAGTTTTTCGCGGCAAATACGCCATGTTCCCCATTGCGCGCAGGCAATGGGGCTTTTTTACGCGCATAGATTACGCGCGAAATTATTTATATATAAGCAAGCAGGATAGGTTCATCATTTTTTGACGGTATATTACGGAAATATAATCAATCATCTCTATCACGCTTTCTTTGAATCCAATCCGCCGCGTTCCTTGCCTTAACTGTAAATCACTTATATCATCAACCATAGAAAATGTCAATAAATTTTCGTGAATCAAGGATTGTAATTTAATTCCCTATTGACAGCCGGAAAGTATTCTGATAAACTGAACCTTGGTTAGTGAGCACTAACCAAATATTTAACCCTCTAGTTAGTCCAGACTTACCACTAATCATAGAATGGGATGGTGAACGATGATGCCTTTGACGATGGCAAAGGTTGGAGAGACAAATTCAATCAAAAAGGTGGGCGGCAAAGTGGAATCCCGCCAATTTCTCGAAACCCTGGGTTTTGTGCCGGGTACATACGTAACGCTGATTACGGAAATGAGCGGCAACGTAATTGTGAATATAAAAGAATCCCGCGTGGCTATCAGCCGCGAGATGGCTGTAAAAATTATGGTGTGAAGGGGGAGAATCGTTCATGCGAACACTCAAAGAGGCAAAACCCGGCGTAACTGTACGCGTGGCAAAGATTGGCGGCGGTGGGCCTGTCAAACGCCGGATTATGGAGATGGGTATTACCAAAGGAGTGGAGATATACGTTCGTAAGGTCGCGCCTCTCGGCGACCCGGTGGAGGTCACCGTGCGCGGCTACGAGCTTTCGCTGCGGAAAGCGGACGCGGAACTCATTGAGGTGGAGGGATAATAATGTCTATAAGAATCGCGCTTGCCGGAAATCCTAACAGCGGCAAGACAACCCTGTTCAACGCTCTCACCGGCTCGAACCAGTTCGTCGGCAACTGGCCGGGTGTCACGGTGGAAAAGAAGGAAGGCAGGCTGAAGGGAAGTCAGGATGTAACCATAACGGATCTGCCGGGCATTTACTCTCTTTCTCCGTACACACTGGAAGAGGTGGTCGCCAGAAATTATCTGATTGACGAACGCCCCGACGCTATTCTGAATATCATCGACGGCACGAATCTGGAACGCAATCTATTCTTAACCACGCAGCTTACGGAAATGGGCATACCTGTGGTAGTGGCCGTCAACATGATGGACGTGGTAGACAAAAACGGCGATAAAATCAACACAAAACAGCTTTCCAAGGAGCTTGGCTGCCGGGTTGTGGAGATCTCGGCGCTGAAAGGCCGCGGCGTGATGGAAGCGGCAAACGCGGCGGTAAAGGCGGCCGACGGCACAAAGACAGTGCCGCGTCACAGTTTTTCAGGCGGCGTGGAGCATACGCTGGCCCATATAGAAGAGGCTGTATTGCACGATCTCCCGCAGGAGCAGCAACGTTTCTTCGCCATCAAGCTGTTTGAGCGGGACGAGAAAATCATCGCCAAACTGGGGCTGAGTCCCGATCAGGCGGCGCATATCGACGGCGATATCAAGCGGCGTGAAGAGGAACTGGAGGATGACAGCGAGAGTATAATAACCGCGGAACGCTATACCTATATAGATTCCATCATTAAGGGCTGCGTTAAAATCAAGAACAAAGGCAGTCTCACCGTTTCGGATAAAATCGATAAAGTAGTCACCAATCGCTGGCTCGCGCTGCCGATCTTCGCGCTGGTAATGTTTATCGTCTATTACGTTTCCGTAACCACAGTCGGCACGATTGCCACAGACTGGGCAAACGACGGCGTGTTCGGCGAAGGCTGGCATTTTGCCGGGATCGGTTCGTCCGCCTATGTCGAAGCCGCGGAGAATTTTGAAGCGGGTTTGATTGCCGAAGAACCCGACCCCGCCGACTTCGGCGTGTGGATTCCCGGCGTTCCCGTTATTATCGGCGCCGCGCTCGAAGCCGTGAACTGCGCCGAATGGCTGCGAGGCTTGATTCTAGACGGTATTGTGGCGGGTGTCGGCGCTGTTTTGGGCTTTGTGCCGCAAATGCTGATCCTCTTTATGTTCCTGGCTTTCCTGGAAGCCTTCGGGTACATGGCGCGTATCGCCTTTATAATGGATAGGATCTTCCGTCGCTTCGGGCTGTCGGGCAAGTCGTTTATCCCGATACTGATCGGCACGGGCTGCGGTGTCCCGGGTATCATGGCCTCGCGCACTATCGAAAGCGACCGCGACAGAAAAATGACCATCATCACCACGACATTTATTCCGTGCGGAGCTAAACTGCCCATCATCGCTCTTATAGCGGGCACGGTTTTCGGCGGCGCGGGCTGGGTCGCCGCCAGCGCGTATTTTGTGGGTATGGCGGCGATTATCTGTTCCGGCATTATCCTTAAAAAGACCAAACTCTTTGCTGGAGACGCCGCGCCGTTCGTTATGGAACTCCCTGCGTATCATATGCCGACAATTATAAATATACTTCGGAGTATGTGGGAACGCGGCTGGTCGTTTATCAAGAAAGCCGGAACCATCATCCTGCTCGCCACCATCTTCGTCTGGTTTACCTCCAACTTTGGCTGGAGTGTGGACGGTTTCGGCATGGTGGATATGTCTGAGAGCGTACTGGCAAAACTCGGCGGATTCATCGCCCCCCTCTTCGCTCCGCTGGGCTGGGGCAATTGGAAATCGGCGGTCGCCGCGATTACCGGCTTAATCGCCAAGGAAAATGTGGTCGGCACCTTCGGCATACTGTTCGGCTTCGCCGAGGTAGCCGAGGACGGCGCGGAGGTTTGGTCGGCATTGGCAGCCAGCTTCACCGCTTTAACGGCGTATTCGTTCCTGCTGTTTAACCTTCTCTGTGCCCCCTGTTTCGCGGCCATGGGAGCGATACACCGTGAGATGAACAACGCGAAATGGTTTTGGATAGCGGTCGGCTATCAATGCGCGTTCGCCTATGTCGTGTCTCTGTGCGTTTATCAACTGGGCATGCTGTTTACGGTTGGCAGCTTCGGGATCGGCACGGTTGCGGCGATCCTCTTGCTGGGCGGTTTTATCTATTTGCTGTTCAAGCCGGCGGAGAAACGTGCTTTAAAGCCGCGCGCCGCGTAAGGAGGAATTACTTGTGATGGACTTTTTGATAAATAATGGCGGCACAATACTGGTCGGGCTTATTATCGCGGGAATCGTCGGGGTCATTGTGGTGAAACTTGTGAAGGATAAGCAAAAGGGGAAGTGCGTCGGGTGCGACTGCGGCTGCGAAAACCGCGAATGCGCCTCGCGCGCAAAATAAAAAACCCTCGGAGCGGATTCAGCGCTCCGGGGGTTTTTTATTGATTCGCTTGATAAGACGCCGCTTTTTGAGGCGTTTTACCCTTAACCACTTTATGATAATAGTTATAGGTCATCGGTGGATCCTTTGATAAATACCGAGCGTCGATTATATCGCCCTTTATGAGCTTATGCGTGTGTATGTCCTCGGTGCCCGTCACTTTGCACTCCACATACGCGCAGACCTCACGCGTCAGCACCGGCAGCCCCGATTCCGTGACTATATAAGGCATTGCCTCAAACTTATCTATCTCATTGCAAGAACGAAAACCAAACATAGAAATCGTTTTAAGCGTTGCCTGTTCCGAAAATACCGACAGGGTGAACATGCCGCTTCGCAGAATAGCGGATGTCGTGTAGTTATCGATATTAGACGATACCACCATGGAAGGCGGCTCCGCCGTAATCTGCATGGCCGCGTTGATCACGCAGCCAACGTACTTACCGTCCGTGTCGCGGGTTGACAGAACATACAGGCCGTAATTCAAACTGAATAGAGCGGTGAGATCCATTTAGAAACCGCCTTGTTTAATAGTCTTTGCCTTGAAGGGCAAAGTAGGCTTTAGCGTGCGAACATACGGGGCATTTCTCGGGCGGCGTCTTGCCGCGGTGTATATGGCCGCAGTTGAGGCAGATCCAAACGGTTTCCTCTTCGCGGGCGAATACCTCTCCGTTTTCAATATTTTTCAGGAGCGCCTGATACCTCTCCTCATGTTCCTTCTCTATCGCGGCCACGCCGTCAAACAGAAACGCGATCTGGGTAAACCCCTCATCGCGTGCTTCACGGGCGAAACGGGCGTACATATCAGACCACTCATAGTGCTCGCCCGCCACGCCGTCCTTCAGATTTTCAGGCGTCGCCGGCATACCGCCGTTGTGCAGCAGTTTAAACCATATTTCGGCGTGCTCCTTCTCATTGTCAGACGTTATGTTGAAATAATTGGATATCTGCACATATCCGTCCTTCTTGGCCTGAGAAGCGTAGTAACCGTATTTGACGCGGGCCATGGACTCCCCGGCGTACGCTTCCTGTAGATTTTGTTCCGTCTTGGAACCTTTCAATTCAGGCATTTTCAATCTTCTCCCTTTCCGCGCATGACTCACAAAACCCCGTGATAACCAGTTGGCTGCCCGTCATAACAAAGCCCGTCTCAGCCAACTCCGGCTCGAATAACGCGCCGACATCCTGTACCTTCCCGCAGCTTACGCATAAGGCGTGCGCGTGATTATGCGTCGAGCCGTCGAAACGATCGCTGCCGTCTGGCATATGCAGCTTCTGAATTACACCTTTCTCCGACAGTAAAGTCAAATTACGGTAAACCGTACCCAAACTCAGATTCGGGCAAAGGGGGCGCAGCGAATTGTAAACCTCGCTGGCGGACGGGTGAGCCCTGCCGGACACAACGGCTTGCTCTATGAGTTCACGCTGTTTTGAGTATTTTAGCATTATCAATCACATCTTTTACAGTCAATTCCTTAACAGCCCAGCATTTGTAAAGAATATGATAACCATTATCATTATCTCATATCCGGCTGTTTATGTCAATTGTATTTTTACGAATTGCGTGGATCTTTATTGAATCAAATCCAGTAATTCCTCCTTAGGCGCCGTGCCTACTACCCGTTTATACATTTTTCCGTCTTTGAAAGAAACGATATTCGGAATACCTGTTACATTGAATTCCATGGCTATTTCCGGTTCCTGGTCCACATTAATTTTGTATACGTTCAGTTTGCCCTGGTTTTCGTCCGCGATCTCCTGCAAAAGCGGTGAAATGCGCTTGCATGGCTGGCACCAGTCGGCGTAAAAATCCACTATAACCGGGGTTGTAGTGTCGGAAACGGCTTTACTAAAGGTTTCCTTATTCAGTAATTCAATGCTCATATAATCATTCTCCTTATAAAGTAATGTCATTATTATTCTGCCTTTTTCAGGCTTGCTTTATCAAAAAATACGGCGGCGGATTAAACTTGGCAAGCTCTTTCATACGCGCCACAGCGTCGTCATATTGCAGCACCTGATAGACCTTCCACTCGTTATGGGTATCGTCGAAGTGTGCCAGCATACGCATACCGTCCTCGAATTCCATAAACACGAATTCCCCGTTTCCCGATATAAATACCGGTTCCCCCTCGTCTTGCGCGATTATGCCTGAAGTGACCATGGAATCCAGCAGGGCTGTAAAATCCGTTTTGAGATCCTTCATATCGCGCCAAAGATTATAAGCCGGTATGAGTTCCAGGTTTAAATCCGGCGCGTCAGTGTTTATCGCGACAAATTTCTGCCACTCTGTCTCTATTTGCTCGATTAACAATTCACATTCGCCGTCCGTCTTCAGCAGCACGAATTCCATTATACGGTTGTAATCGCTGTGCGGGGAAACGACCGCGGAGATATATTTTTCATCCTCCGACATATATCTCACGTCCACCGAGCCGTCCAAGGCCGGGATATCGCCCAGCGCCCTCATTACAGCCGCGAATGTTTCCGACTGTGAGGAAACTCGGATAATCTGACCGTGATCGGCGCTGTAACGGTTCAAAAGATCCTGTATAACACTTCCTTCCACTATGACCGCGGAGCTTCCATTCGACGCGATGAAGTCTTCTTCGGAGGGATAAGCGGCAAAAACTGTCAATTTATCGGCGTCCATACCCGAGGTAATCTCTTGGGGCATATCGCCCGCCTTAACATACAGGATCATGGCTTCCTCATCGGCGTAAGCGGAATTAAAACCCTCCACATCAGTAAGATCTTTGACAGAGATGTACATATCGGCCGGATAGTCATACAAATAACCGCTGCGGGAAACAAACTCATTGGTTTCGCTGTACGCGGCGCGGTATTTCTCGGCGGACGCGGCCAGATTCTTTACCATTTGCTCTATTTCCGCCTGAGTTTTGCCCGGATCCGCGCTGACCACGGGCAGCGCAGCCATACCGCTGTTTTCAGCGTCCACGGTCTGCCCGGGCGACGCGCCGTCCGGAGGTTCCGCAGACTGATTTGTCTGAATCGGGTCTTCCGGTGCGTTGGGCTGATTCACGCGCATCTGTGTATACATGACGTAAATAGCGAAGATTATCAGTAAGAGTATAATAATAAGCGCGGCAAGCCAAAATTTGTGGTTGGAGTACAGCTTTAACGGCGAGCCGCAATGAGGGCACTTTTTATCGATTTCAGAAACCGCTGTTTTACACTTTTTGCAGATCAACAAATTCCCTCCCGCGTGTGTGCGCATGCTGTTGCATAGGCGTTATTATAACATGGGTTTTGCGTATTTGCAATTTTTGGCGGCCGTTATGACGCGTATTTTACAATAAGGGTTTCAACCGCCAATTTGTCCGAAATACGGCCGCTTTTGATATTCATGTCCGCCTCCAGGCAGTCCTTTAAGGCGGAGATCAGGTCGTCAGTTTTGAATCCGCGCCCCTGACGCAGGCATTCGGTGACGACAAACCCGCGTATAGACAAGAAATTGGCGATATCGTTATTAGAGCGGCCCTTTTCCGCCAGCGCCTTACTTTGAAGCACAATCCGGAACTGCCGGGCTATCATGGTCAGAACGACCAGAGGTTGTTCCTTCATTAAAAGCATGTTGCTGAATATATCCAAAGCGCGCTCCGGTTTTTTATTCCCGACCGCCCCCACCAAATCAAATATTTGTGTCTCCAGCGCGGGGGTACAGACGCTTTCTATGTCGGACGCCTTTATTTCCCTGCCCGCTCCCACATATCCCGTCAATTTCGCTATCTCAGTGGACAGCGCTTCCATATTATGGGCTGCGGTGCGCAACAGTACGGCAACCGCGTCCCTCGCGATAGTTCCGCCGCGTTTTTTTACCATGTTTACAACCCATTCCGAAAGCTCTTTATCCGTCGGCGTCTTGAATTCCACAATACGCCCGGCTTCTCCCGCCCTTTTAAACAACCGGAGCCGTTTATCCGCCTCGTCCTCGACAAACACCAACACTGTGCTTTCCGGTATATTTCCCAGTATATCGACTGTTTTCTCGGAATCCGCTTTGCGCCCGGAAACGAACAGTTTTGTGTCGCGCGCCAGAACAAGGCGGTATTCGTTCAGAAACGGGGCGGTCTGAACCGCGTCGCGTATACGATCCGGGGATACCGCTTTACCGTCAAAGATATCCAGATTCATAATATCAGCGCCGGGCGGCAGGAGTGTTTCCTTTAACAGGTTTTCATAATAGCGAATCAGATATTTCTCCGCTCCGTACAGCAGATAAACGCGTTTAAACGTCTTGCTCTTAATGTCAGCCTTAAGTTCTTTCATTATCGGACTCCTCATTAATCATGGTTTCCACGGTAAAACCGCCGTTCTGATATGTAAGTATAACCGCGCCCCTCTCGGCGGTATTATACAGCGGTATGCCCAAACGACGCAAACACTCCAGCGTTTCGGGCGCGGGCAGCCCGTACGTGTTCCGCCTCCCCGCGCTGACTATGGCGAACGCGGGCGCCGCCCTGCGCAGAAACTCCTCGTCGTTCGAGTATTTGGAGCCGTGATGCGATAGTTTTAAGACAGTCGGCGCAGCAAAAGTCAGACTCTTTTCAATAGCGCTGTCTATATCGCCGGTAAACAGGATCGCGGCGCGATCATAAAAGAACTGCAGAACCAGTGACGTCTCGTTGCCGGATCCCGCGGCGTCATACGGCGGGTAAAGCGTACTGATACGCGTTTCATCCATACTTATCATATCACCTTCCGACAGATATGATACAGGTATTTGATTAGCTTCGCAAGCCCCGGTTAAATCATTGTACAACGCGTTGCCCCGATCTACCGCGTTCGCGAAATACAGGCGGTCAATCTGTTTTCTCGGCAGCAGTTCCAGTATGCCCGCCGCGTGATCATTGTCCGGATGCGAAACAAAGACGCCGTCAATATGTGTAATCCCAAGATAATCAAGGTAGGGCACAAGCACTCTGTTTCCCGTGTTGTCGCCGGCCTGAACGTTTGGCAGGCCTCCCCCGTCCAATATAAAAACTAAATGATCCTGCCGGATGACGAACGCGTCGCCCTGACCGACGTCCAGCATGGTTATCTCAAAGCCCGGCCCGCGGTAACGGTATACGCCGGCGATCGCGCAAGCGGCCAGCGACATGACAAACAAACGCCGCCGCGTTTTCATTTGATTGGGTTTCCCGCTGAACCAAAACGCGAACAGCAGAGCGGCGGCGGCCAGAAGCAGGGCGAGAGACAAGCCGCAGGAACCGGTCAGGATCTCAGCCGCGGGCATCTGTCGGAAGAATTCGCATACCGATCGGTAAAACCGCAGCAGCAGATAGAGTGTCCCCGCCAGAAATTCAGACGCGTCCGGCCAAAATACCCCCACCGCTCCCGTGAGCGCGCCCATGCCCACCAGAATTGAGGATGTCGGCAGGATGATCAGGTTCGCGAAAAAGGCGTAGGGCGTCAGGATATAGAAATGATACAGCAGGCATGGGAGGGTTCCCAGAATAGCCGCTAGGTTTGCCGAAGCGGCGGCGCGGAGCGGGCGGGGAATCCGCTCCAAACGGCTCAGAGCGCGCTCAATCGGCGAGGTCAGCGCGGCAATGCCGAATACGGCGGAGAAAGAGAGCTGGAACCCGGCGTCAAAGATATACAGCGGCTCGTATAACAGCAAGCAGACAGCGGCGAAACCGACGGACGACGCCAGATCGCGCTCACGGAACAGCAGGCCGCCCATGATTACAACGCCGGCCATAAATACCGCCCTGACTGTGGATATACTGGAACCGGTAAACACGCAATAGAGGATAAGGATCGCCAGATTTATTACGCCAGCCCGGCGTTTATCCAAAAACAGGCCAAGCAATTTGTAAATAAGCAGGCTTATTATTGAAACATGCAAGCCAGACACGCACAGCAAATGATAGACCCCAGCAGCGCGGTACAATTCTTCCGTGGTTTCCTCCAGCCCCGACTTATCTCCTAAGATTACGGAAGTGACCAGAGCGGCCTCCTCGCTTGGCAGAGCGGACGCGTAAACGTCCGCCAGGCGCTTTCGCCATTCGGAAAGCGCCAGTTTCAGCGGCGCGCCTCCGGCTGTTATTTTTTCTATTTCAGGAAAACACTTGTAGTGAATCTTCCTGGCCTTATAATACAGAAACTCGTTAAACGCCCCGGGATTACGCGCTTCATCCAATGTTAAAAACTCGCCGCGCAGTACAATCCCATCGCCAATCCCCGCCGTCTGTCCTTCCGGCAGAACCGCAAGGATACGCGTTCGTACATCCCGCCGCTCGCCGTCCTTTTCAACAAAATACGCGTCCATTACTATACGCGTTCGTTCGGTTTTTGTCTGCGCGGTTTCCAGCACATATCCCGCGGCGCGCAGGCTGTCAGCGGCGCTAACCCATTCCTCCACCGCGGGATCCGTGGCAAGGCTTTGATTAACACGCAGCAGCCCCAGGACGAAACACACAAAAAACGCGGCGGCGGGCGGCCAACGATTCAGAAAGCCTATCGCCGCCGCGGTCAGCGCCGCCGCCGTTAACAAGATTATTAAAAACCGACCGGAAGCCGGCTCTATTCCGACCGCGATACCCGCGCACAGAAATACCATCGCCCATACTATCGGGCGTTTCATATCCTCAGCCCCCTATAATCTCTTCATTGCGTTCAAACTGCCTGCTTAAATCAATATCTCCCTTCAACTGCGTCACAATGGCTGATTCAATAAGAAACTGCACCTTTTTCACCTGCGTCACTTCCACCAGCGAATTCACTATGGAGTAAACCGTCACTTCATCGGTAGCTGGCGAAGCGGGTCTTTTGCTGAGGAAATCCGCGCTGAGGTTGACAAAGCAGATGCCCTCCTGATACTGCATGTCGCGGATGGTCACATCGGGTGAAACGGTCGGGAAATGCCCTTCCTGACGGGGACCCAGAATAAGTTGAGCCATAATGAACTGCCCTAGGGGCAGATCCGGGTTAACGTCTATCGTCCGTTCTTCGGGCAGCAGTTTCGTGCCGGTTTCATCAGTGAAATACAGTTTCACGACCCTGCTTACGGTTTTATTGGGCGAGATTAACGGGTGTATATCTATATTTATACGGTTCAGCGAGCCCATGGCAGTCCCCAGAACATTCGTCAGGTCTTTGCCCTCCACCTGTATCTCCACGTTATTTATAAAGTCCAGATCCGTCATTGTCCAGACAAGGGCCGCGCGAAAGAACATTTCATCGATCGGAGTCATATTGTAATACTCTTTAGAGAAATTAACCACAAAGATATAGTCCGACCGTTCGGGTACCAATCGGATTATCAACGGCTCTATAATGGATAGATCCTCAGGCATGGTTTTACGCAGGCTGGGATTCTTGGGGGTGCTTTCCGTGAATTTGGCAAAGACATTACTCGCCATCTTTTCATTTTCTTGAATCTGGACGGGATATTCCTCATAATCCACAGTGTCTCCGTCCGTGCGGTAGTAGACACGCGCGTTAACATGCGTGTTATCCCGCGCTTCCGTATCGCGGAAGAAAGCGAAGCCGAACACCAGAATCCCTATCAATAAAACGCCGATAACTATTATATACGGAGTATTCTTTTTTGTCATCATGCCCCCCCTAAGCGTTCCTGCTGTAATGGATGGGCAGACGCACGATAAATAAAGAGCCTTCGTTTTCCTTGCTGATAACGCGTATCGATCCGTGATGCAGGCGCACTGTTGAATATGTGATAGCCAGCCCCAGGCCTGTCCCGCCTGTTTCACGGTCCCTTGTTTTATCCACGCGGTAGAATCTGTCAAAGATCTTGCCCTGATCCTCTTCCTTTATGCCAATGCCCGTGTCAGAAACCGTAATAAAGGCGTTCTGATGATCCGCGTCCACAGTGGTTTTCACCGTACCGCCGTTTGGGGTGTACTTCACGGCGTTATCCAGCAGGTTCGATATGGTTGAGGTGATTTTCATTTCATCAGCCTCAATAACCACCTCACGCACATCCTCGAATATCAGCTTGATCTCTTTCCGCTCCGCCAGCGGTCCTAACCGTTTAAGTATATCGGATACCATCCTGTTAATGTTGGTCGTTTGGATATTCAGGCCCAATTCGCCCTGATCCAGCTTCACTAACTGAAGCAAATCCGTAACCACCCTGGTCATCCGATCGACTTCCGAATTTATATCCCGCAGGAATTCCCGGTACATGAGTAGCGGCGCGTCATTCTGCAGCAATATGGACTCGGAAAGCACCTTTATGGATGAAAGCGGCGTCTTGAGTTCATGAGAGACATTCGACACGAATTCCTGCCGGGTGTTGTCCACTTTCTCCAGCTTTTCCGCCATATCATTAAACGCGTGGCCTAGTTTGGCGTATTCATCGCGCCCGCTTATCTTTATGCGCTGATCCAAATGCCCGTCCGACATCTTCTGAACCACGCTTACTATGCTGCTTAACGGATCTATAAGTACCTGCGGAACGGCAAACCCCAGCACGCCCATAACGATCGTTGTTATCGCCGTGTACATGATGAGCTTCTGCTCTATCTCGGAAACAGAAACAAATATGTCCTCAATTGAGCTGACCACCAAAACCGCCCCCACGATCTCGGAAGCCTCATTTTCTATGGGGGCGGCCGCGTATACCGTTTGCTCGGCGGTATGCGTTTTAATCGCGTTCTCCCGTTCCAAAGCGTTTATAACTTCCGGGATTATCTTCGTTCTGCCGACTTCCGCGTTATTGGAGTCGTTCAAAACCATACCGTAATTATCCAAAACCAAAATCCTGTAAGAGCCTTGAGCGCTGAAATCGGCAATGTCACTGTCCATCATCTGGCGTTTGCTTTCATCGCCCAAGTGGGAAAAATAATTAGCCTTGGTGATAGTGGGAGCAATGATATTCACCGCGTTCAGCAGCTTTTTTTCACGATCGGTCTGAAAATAATCCCTTATGGATATCATTATCGTATTGAAAAAGAAGATCAGCGGCACAAAGCTGATGCACAGATAAACAACCATCAATTTCCACCGAATGCTGTGAAACCACGGACGCTCAATTGAAATAGTAACCAACTCCCCACTTGGTGTTTATATACTTCGGGTCGCTTGGATTCTTCTCAACCTTCTCCCTCAGGCGCCGCACATGCACGTCAACCGTACGCACGTCTCCGGGAAAATCGAAGCCCCATACCGTGTTAAGCAGATTCTCGCGGCTGTATACCTTTCCGGGGTTTTCAGTGAACAATTCCAGCAGATCAAATTCCTTGGCCGTTAGGTTGGCTTCTCTGCCTGAAACAAAGACGCGTTTGGCCTCATAGTCTATTTCCAGATCGCGTATGCGCGCTCGCGCGCCGCGCTCGCCGCCGTCGGATTTTTTCGCGCTGCGCCGCAGTATTGCCCTTATACGCGCCTTAAGCTCCAAGATGTTGAACGGTTTGGTAATATAGTCGTCGGCGCCGTACTCCAACCCCATGATCTTATCCATGTCCTCACCCTTGGCCGTTACCATGATAATCGGCACGCTGCTGAATTCACGGATCTGTTGGCAGACTTCCAAGCCGTCTATCTTTGGCAGCATCACGTCAAGCAGCACCAGGCTGTATTCATTCAGCCGCGCCAGTTTTAACGCTTCTTCCCCGTCGTACGCCGCGTCCACAAGCATGTCGTCCTGTTCAAGGCTGAATTTAATGCCTTTAACAATTAATTTTTCGTCATCAACCACTAAAATTCGATTGGCCATTCGTCTGCCCCCAATTCATTCTACGCTAATGAGTTCTTTCAGCCTTTCAAATGTCTTCTCGCCAATCCGGGAGACATTCTTTATGTCCTCAACAGACTTAAAGTCACCATGTTCCGTTCTGTACGCTATTATATTATCCGCTGTCACCTGGCCTACGCCCGGCAGTTCCATCAATTCCTCTTTATCGGCTGTGTTAATGTTGATAGGGGTTTCCCCGTCCTTATTTTCTTCTTCCGAGAGCAATTTGTCAATCGTTTCTCCCACCTTGGGCACAATTATCCGCTGTTCGTCCTTGAGACGCGCGGCCATGTTAACCCTCAGCATGTCCGCCTCCTCGACCGGCCCTCCCGCCAAGTCCATTACGTCTTCCACACGGCTGCCCTCATCCAGTTCATATACGCCCGGATTAATCACCGCCCCGGCTATGTACACTTTAATCCGTTTGACCTCGGGCTCGGCGTCTTCTGTTATCTCAGCCGCCGCCGCGGTTATCGTGGGCGCCGCCGTGTCCGCCATCTCATAAACCTCGGCCGTCTTCCGCCTGTCGGAGGTATAGAACCATCCGGCGGCTATTACGCAGATCACCGCCGCCCCCGCGTAAATGGCTTCCCTGGGTATTCTCATCTCGTGGCTCCTTTATGTTTATATTTTGTCATATTGGGGAATCATATAGCGTGTACGCTGATCGAACTATAGAAACCATCGCGAAAAATAGCGATAAATTTAAATTGTATTAGATACTTCAATATCTTATAATTAAGTTAAAAATTATGTAAAATTCGTCAGTATAACAGTTTAATTTTAAGGAGATAGATCCATGAAAAGAGCGACGGCTTTTCTCTTATTATACAGCTTGATTTTTCATTTTTCCACTGTTAACGCGTTTGCCGAGCAAATACCCAAACCAACCGTAACCAGCGAAGCGGCCATTCTTATGGACGCCGATACGGGTATTATCCTATATCAAAAAAATATAGAAGAGAGGCTTTATCCGGCGAGCATTACAAAGGTGATGACCGCTTTGGTGGCGATAAACTCCGTTGGCGGAGAAACCGGCGCCCGGATAGAATTCTCGGAACATGCGGTGGATCTGCCGCCATACTCAAGCACCATATATATGATGGCGGGTGACACCCTGTCATTTACAGAAGCCTTATACGGCCTGATGATAGCTTCGGCCAACGAGGTGGCGAACGCTATAGCCGAGAATACGGCGGAATCATATGACGGTTTTATTGATGAAATGAACCGTGAGGCGGCTTTATTGGGGGCGAAAAACACCCATTTCGTTAACCCCAGCGGCTTATTCCACGAGGATCATTACACCTGCGCTTACGATATGGCGCTGTTTATGCGTGAAGCCGTTAAGAACCCTGTCTTTGTGGACGCTATCTCCAAGATCAGCTATGAGATACCCCCGACCGAAATGCAGCCTGACGTCCGCCCTTTAAACGCGACGAACAAGCTGCTGATTCCCGGAGGCGTGTATAACAGGGATTATTTTATCGGAAGCAAGTCCGGCTATGTGGACGAATCCAAGCATACGCTGGCCACATACGCCGAACAGGACGGGCACAGGCTGATTAGTATAGTTATGCGCGCGGATAAAAGCAAGGACTACGAGGACACTATCGCCTTAATGGATTACGGGTTCGGCTCCTACCGGCGCGCGACTGTGTTAGACGCGTCGAGCGTCGTAAAGTCAGCCGATGTCGTCATGGATCCTGAAAACCACAAGTTCAACCGCGGCATAACTCTGTACGCAGAAGAGGACGTCGAGGGAGATTATCCCGTGTGTGTAAGCGAGCATACGGTGAATCTCGAATACAATATCCCCGATTACGTGGCCCCGCCGATACAGACCGGCGAACTTTTGGGCACGGTGATGGTAAAGTATCAGGATATTCCCCTGAAGGAAATCGGATTATACGCGTCCGAAAGTATAGCGAAACCCGAACCCACGACCGCCGCTTTGCCCACCGCCGCGCCGGTGAAAGCCGAACCGGAAACCGCCCGGTACGCTGAGGGCTTTAGTTTCGGTTTTGTCGGCGATATATTTTCTTCGTTGGTTTCATCGTTTTCCCCGATCCAGGTTAACCCTATATACCCTATGATCATTATAATCTCCGTAACCATGATAATAATGGTTTATCTTATGACTATGATCATTCACGGCAGGAACCGCGACAGGGAAAAGGAATTGCTGAAGTATATAAACCGCGGCAGAAAAAAATAAGGCTTCCGAGTATTCGGAAGCTTTTTTCGTTTACCCGCCGTGTGTCAAACGCCATGTTGCGCGTATTTTCCATGTGTGATACACTTGGAAACGGTTTAGTACGCGCAAAAAACAATAAAGGGATCGAGGTGAATAGATGAGGGAGAAATTAAAAAAAACCACGCGCGAAGCGCTTTCATCCGTATTGCCAGTCGCGGTAATCGTATTTTTAATGAGCGTTATCATCTCGCCGATGCCGGTGGGTACGCTCATGCTGTTTCTTTTCGGAACGGCGCTGCTGGTGGCCGGTATGGGGTTGTTTACCATGGGCGCGGATATGTCCATGATTACCATGGGTGAGGATATCGGCATCTCAATGACTAAGACCAAAAAGATCGGCATTATCGGCGTCATCAGCTTCGCCATGGGCGTAATCGTCACGATAGCCGAGCCGGATCTGCAGGTGTTGGCGCAGTTGACGCCCGGCATACCAAACATAGTATTGGTTCTTACTGTGGCCTGCGGCGTGGGTATTTTTCTGTTGCTGGCTATTTTTCGCATTTTATTTCGCATCAATCTTTCATTTTTGCTGGCGGCCTGCTATATTGTAATTATCGTTGTTTCTATTTTCGCGCCCGATAATTTTATCGCCGTAGCCTTTGACTCCGGCGGTGTGACGACCGGCCCGATAACCGTGCCGTTCATCATGGCGATGGGCCTCGGTCTGGCCTCGATCCGAAGCGACCGCGAGTCTATGGAGGACAGTTTCGGGTTGGTGGCGCTCTGCAGCGTTGGGCCTATACTGGCGGTAATGATTCTGGGGATTTGCTTCCGCCCGAACGGAACAAACTATACCCAGCCGGTTATTCCTGAGATCATAACCTCGCGTGATGTCACAATGGAATTCATCCGCCGTATACCGCATTATTTCGTTGAGGTCATGGCGGCGGTCTGGCCGATATTCGCGGTATTGATTATATTTCAGTTTTTAACGCGCCGCTACCATAAACGCCAGTTTACGCGTCTGTTGATAGGTTTTATCTATACGTTCGCCGGGGTGGTTCTGTTCTTAACCGGCGTTAACGTGGGTTACATCCCGGTGGGGCAGTCGCTCGGCTCAGGCATGGCCTCAACATCCCTGAAATGGATGCTCGTTCCGCTTGGCGCGCTGATCGGCTATTTTATCGTCGCCGCCGAGCCCGCGATCCACGTGTTGAAAAAACAGGTGGATGAGGTTTCGTTAGGCGCGATTCCCGCGAACCATGTGCAGCGTTATCTTTCCATTGGGGTGGCGGCGTCGCTTGCTATCGCCATGCTGCGCGTTCTTACGGGTATCTCGATATACTGGTTTGTTATTCCGGGCTACGTCGCCGCGATAACGCTGACGTTTTTCGCCCCGAAGATCTTTGTCGGCATCGCGTTCGACTCCGGAGGCGTGGCCAGCGGGCCGATGACTTCGACATTCTTGCTGCCTTTGGCGATTGGCGCGTGTAAAGATCCCAGCCGTGTTATGACCGACGCGTTTGGGCTTGTGGCAATGGTAGCCATGACGCCGATTCTCGCGATCCTGATAATGGGGATCATGTTTAAAAGTAAAATGGTTCCGGAAGAAGCCGATGAAATTGACGAAGAAATTATCATAGAGTACGAAGAGGAGGCTCCCAGCCTATGACACAAGAGGCGCATCCGCAACCCGCGCCTAAACTGCTCGCGGTGATCATCGATCGCGCCGCCGGCAAGCGACTTGAGGGAATTCTGCATGAAAAACGCGCGTATTTCCATTATATGTTCCACGCTATGGGAACCGCGAGTTCTGAAGTATTAAAAATGTTCGGTCTTTCGGGGACCGAAAAAACAGTTTGCGTCTGTATAGAGCAGTCCGTTAAGGTGAAATCGATCATGACGGCGGTTGTGGAACGGATGGAAATGACGCGGCCGGGTAACGGGATCGCGTTCACGATTCCGATTTCGGGCGTCAGCGGATCCATTTCAAACTCGTTTTCGAAGGAATTGCGGGATCTCAAGGAAAGGTGGCTGGAAAGAATGGATATGGAAGCCGAAATTACCAAACACGAAGCGCGTTACGAGCTGGTCGCCGCGGTCGTTAATCAAGGCTACAGCGAGAATGTTATGGAGGCCGCCCACGCCGCGGGCGCGCGCGGCGGAACGATTATCCACGCCAGGCGTTCCGGTATTGAGGACGCGGTTAAATTCCTCGGCATATCTTTACAGGCTGAAAAGGAAATAGTCGCCATAGTCATTCCGAAGGACCAAAAAACAGCGCTGATGAGGGCGATCAGCAATGCCTGCGGAATGAAAACGGACGCGCACGGCATTGTGATATCCCTGCCGGTCGAGAGCTGCGCTGGGATCGGAACGGATTTTGAGGATGAAGAGTAGAACTATTTAAACGCGGCGGGAGGAGTATTCATTGGACGATGATTTAGCGGAACGGCTCTATTCAGCCAAAAACCGCTATGAGGCGTTAAAGGCGCGTAATATGTCTTTAGATATGTCACGCGGTAAACCGGGCCCCGAGCAGTTGGATCTCGCCGGCCCCATGCTGAGCGTTTTAACGCCGGACGATTACCGTTCGGAATCGGGCGCTGACTGCCGTAATTACGGCGGCATAAGCGGTATTCCCGAGATGAGACGGATATTCGCGGACATACTGGATGTTCCGGCTTCCAATATTATTATCGGCGGCAATTCCAGCCTCAATTTAATGTTTGACCGGATATCGGGGTATTTCACTCATGGGGTAAATGGGAGCGAGCCTTGGCAAAGACAGGGCGCGGTCAAATTTGTCTGCCCAGCG